>NZ_CATNHG010000103.1:0-34637 GCF_950097965.1 Bacillus sp. T2.9-1 | reverse complement strand
TGATTTGAATGGAAAGAATGGATTTCCTTTCCATTCAAATCATCAGGCCAGCAAGCGTAGCGCGGTAGCCTTGACTGAACACAACACTAAAGTAACTAAATGCGACAACTATGTTGACAAACACCGGTATACCCTGCTTAAACTCTCTGTTTAGCTTGTTTGGTACGACTTGATGCTCCTTTGTAGCTTTAGCGATTTTTTTATAAGGATTTGCTTTCCTATGAGGACAGACTATTCCATATTTCTTCATGATTCTTTGTATCTTTTTGCGACTAAATATAATGTTATATTCATTCTCCAAGATCATTTTTATGGACCGGGAACCTTTCTTATATCCCCGTCGATTAAAGGCTTTTAGTATGACTTCTTTCGCTTTCAAGTCCAATTGTTCTCTCGCCTCTCGGATAGTATATGCTTGAAGGAAGCTATAGTATCCAGAACGGGAAACTTCTAAAAAATCGCAAAAATACTTGGTCATACGCTTAAATCCACTTTGTTCAATGGTCTCAGAAATTAATTGATATACTCTACTTGATTCTAGGTTTTCGTTTAGCAGCCTCCTTTCTGTCACTTCTAGCTTTTTTAATAACTCTACTTGTCCCTCCAATAGCTTAATTCTAGCTTCTTGCCTTTCAATCACTTCAGACGGTGTAAGTTCTCGCTTTAATGGTCTACCAGAACCGGATTTTCTTGAGTCTGTGAGTCCGATTAACCCATCCTTTTTATAGGCTTTCTTCCACCTGTATGCGGATTGTTCAATTCGCTTTATTCCTATAACGTCCACATCAAAGCCGTTATCCATGAAGATTTGTCGAGGAAGTTTTCCACCTAGATACTCATCCATAAATCTATTTTTAAATGAATCTGTATAGGTAATAGCTCGCTCGCTGACACTTTGTACATTTGGATTCCTTTTAAGCATTTTTATCTCTTTAGTTGAAAATGTTATCTTACTCATGTTGTCCCCTAATTCCTTTTTAGTAATTTAAGTATATAAAAAAATACCTGTAGATAAAACACTCTTTTTCAAGTGTCCTAACTACAGGTACCATTTTATGTTGGAGTTTTTTTGTCTTCCTATTTTTGTATTAAATTAATTACGTTTCGCCATAGCAACCGGAAATTTTAAAGTAAGAACAGAAATATTTATTTTTTTCGTTATTTTTCACTTTATTTTTTATATTAAAAATATTTTGTAAAAAAAGATATTAAATTGGAGGATTTATGTATTTTTTGAAGAATATAGGTAGAGAAAAAAACCAATCAAATTGAAAGTGGGGTTGTAAAATGATTCAAAAAATGTTTAGCAAAAGTGTATTAGGGTTATTCGCGTTGGCATTAATTTTTGGATTTGTTTTTACACCAGTTAAAGCGTCTGCTCATTTTTTAGGTTATTCTTCAGTTGATGGTAAAGAAATTCGTTGGGGAACAGCTAAAGGATCAACATCTTATACGACAGCACGTAATGCTGCAATAAAAACTTGGAATGGGATTACACCAATTAAAATTCTTGGTGATACAGCTAGCACTGTAGAAGATATATCTTTTGTAGATGTTACTCGAAGTGATGTTACTTGGGCTGGGCAATATCAAAGAGTCACAGGAGCAGATATAATTCGTCTTAATAAACATTATTTAAGTGGTTATACTGCTGCAAAAAAACAAAATGTTTTTACTCATGAATTAGGTCACGCTCTTGGTTTAGCTCATAGTTATTCTGGAGAAATCATGTATTATGCTGCTACAACTAAAACTTCTTTAGGTGCTCATGATAAAAGCGATTATCATTCTTTATGGGGATATTAAAAAGGGGGAATTTAAAAATGAAAAGAATAATTTTAACTTTTGGTCTTATTTCAATAATTACAGTTACTTCTTTTGGAGTTTCAGCATATAATCAAACAGATAAAATTGAAGCTAGTAATTCTAATCCAAACAAAAGTAAGGTAGAAGAAGTTATACTTCATCCTGATTTTATTACAGATGTAACAGATGATAAAAAATTAGTTGGTGTTTCTGATAATGTTTTTCTTGGGAAAGTCATTAAACAAACAGGAACTAAATCTATTGAAGAATATCTTCCTGAAACACAGTATTCAGTGGAAATAATTGAAAATATTAAAGGTGATTTATCTGGAATAGTTACAGTTAATCAACAAGGTGGTTATTTAGAGTATGAAGATGGACAAAAAGAATTGGTTTTATTTGAAGGTGATGAGTTACTTGTAGAAGGAAATACTTATCTATTTTCTACAAGATATTTAGAATCAGAGAATTGGTATACTTTAATTCCTGCATATGGAAATCTTACCGCTGAGACAGAATCAATACAAGATGATTTAGTTGAAAATTTTAATGATGCTTTAGATGAAGAAATCGTACCAACTGAATTAAAGTAAAAAATAATGGGTTCAAAAAACATGTGGATTTTCCGCATTTTTTTTGAACCTTTTGTTTCTTTATTGGTAATAAAATATAGAAGGGAGGTTAGTTATGTGAATAAAGAACAAGAAATAATTGAGAAAATATTATTAGGAGATATTGAAAAATTCAATGTTTTATTAGAACCTTATCTAAAAATATCTTATCAGACTGCTTTTTTACTTTTGAAAGATTATTCACTTGCTGAAGATGCTGTACAAGAAGCTTTATTTGCAACTTTTAAATCTTTAAAAAAATATAATCCTCAAAAGGCTTTATTTAAAACTTGGTTTAATAAAATTTTAATTAATACGACTTTAAAATTACAGAGGAAACGATTTTTCTTTATGAATTTTATGGATTATAACTTTAAAGAAACGACAATAATTCCAGAATCAATATATTTACAAAAAGAAGAATCTGAGATAATTATGAAAGCTATAGAAAAATTGGATTTTAAGCATCAAATTATTGTAATTTTATTTTATTTTCAAGACTTATCAATAAAGGAAATTTCGCAATTATTAAATATAAAAGAAGGTACCATAAAATCTAGATTATATTATTCAAAGCAAAGGTTAAAAAGTTTATTAGAAAATAAGGAGGTTTTTCCTGATGAAAGAAAAGGTAAAAAAAACATTACTTGAAATAGCTGAACAAAACTCTTTTCCTAGTAAAATAAATATTCAATCTATAATAGAAAATAAAAAAAAGAAACGGAAACGTTTGGGGTATATTTTATCTCCATTAGTTTTATGTTTAGTTTTTTTCTCATTTATTGGTATTAATTATATTAATAATAATTCTACGAAATCTGAAAATTTAGTGGGTAATACTATTAGTTATAGTTATGCTTTTAATCCTGAAGATAAAAGAGAATTAGTTGGCTTTTCTCAAAATGTTTTCATAGGAAAAGTAATTTCTGAAGAAGGATCTGAAATAATTGATTTATTACCAGAAACTCAATTTAATGTGAAAGTGATTAAAAATATAAAAGGGACTCTTAAACAAGAAATAATAGTAAATCAACAAGGTGGATATATGGAAGAAGAGTTAGTTTTAGTTGAGGGAGATAATCTTTTAGAAGAAGGTAAAGAGTATTTATTTGTAACAAAATATAATGAAGAAAAAAAGTTTCACACTCTTGTACCTATTTATGGAGATATTTTAATTAAAAGTGAACAGGAAAAAGCTGAATTAATAAAACAATTTAATGAGTCTTTAAAAAATGAAATTCCATTAGAATAAGAAATATTTATTATAATTTATAGTTAACATAATGAGTATTATTTATGTTAACTATAAATTGAAATGTACCCCTGTTCTATTTCAGAACGCCCCCTAATCTCTGTTAACATAATGAGTCCTATACACAGCAATCAAAAAAGCAAAAGGCGGAATTTGTCCATATTGGGGCAAATTCCGCCTTTTTGCGTTTGGGAAATATCGAGAAAAATAGCTTCATAATAAAAAAGTCAATCTCTAGATCCCTCCGTTTTACTTCTAAACTTCATTATATAATTGACTTTTCACGATGATTGAAAGGAAGAAGGAAATTCTACTAGATTATCGAAGAGTAAAAGTAGAAGGAGTGAATAAACGCTATGAAAAACGCTAATAGCTTTGGCTATTTTTCTAAGGCTCTTTTCGTAAAGATTGTTGCTTTTAATTATAACAAGGAACAATTTACTTTTTATGGTATTATATTAAAGAGATGATTATGCAGCTAACGGCAGGCTAGTTTAACAAGCAATTAGTACAAAATGCAAAAAAAGGGTTATAAGCATTGTTGCCGAAATCCTTCTCAATGTAAAAATACATAAACATTTAAGGAGTGAAAAATTTGGCTACTTGGGTTACTCACTTTAGGATTACTGAAGAATTATTAAAAACAGAACTTCCTGTATCCAAAATTGAATTTTTGGTTGGTAATATTGGACCAGATTGTGGACTAATCGGAGAGGATGGTAAACCCACACCTCCAAAAGAAACTACTCATTTCGAGATTGAAGGGAAAATCAACTCTGATTCTTTTTACCAACAATATCTCTGTGATGAAAAAGAAAGTTCGCTTAGTGAATTCTCCTATTATCTTGGATACTATATCCATTTGGTGACTGATGAGAAGTGGATTGCATTCACTGACCAAAAGAAAAAAGAAAAAGTGTTCGAAGAAATATTAAACACCCCTGAATACACTCCTCTTGTTAAGCGAGACTGGTATGGTTTAGATTTTTTATATCTTAAAAATCATAAAGATAATATTTTTTGGACTAAGTTTCAACACATCAATGATTTTCCAGAGTACCTAGATTTCTTTCCGCAGGGTCAAACACTTAAACAGATTAGAAATATCACTAATTTTTATCAAAACCATACGATTTCTGATGACCACGAGTTTATATATCTTAAGGCAAATGAAGGCGATGAGTTTGTAGAAGATACTGTACAAACGGTCAAAGAATTATTAAATCAAAGGATGCGAACACAGCTAGCATAACGGAATTTTAGCACACAAAATTACTTTTTCAACTAAAGAGATAAAAATGCTTAAAAGGAATCCAAATGTACAAAGTTTCAGCGAGCGAGCTATTACCTATACGGATTTATTTAAAAATAGATTTATGGATGAGTATCTAGGTGGAAAACTTCCTCGACAAATCTTCATGGCTAACGACTTTGATGTGGACGCAATAGGAATGAAGCGAATTGAACAATCCGCATACAGGTGGAAGAAAGCCTATGAAAAGGATGAGTTAATCGCACTCACAGACTCAAGAAAAGCCGGTTCTGGTAGACAATTAAAGCGAGAACTTACGCCATCTGAAGTGATTGAAAGGCAAGAAGCTAAAATTAAGCTATTGGAGGGACAGGTAGAGTTATTAAAAAAGCTAGAAGTGACAGAAAGGAGGCTGCTAAACGAAACAAAAAACCTAGAACCAAGTAGAGTAAATCAATTAATTTCTGAGACCATTAAACAAAATGGATTTAAGCGTATGACCAAGTATTTTTGCGATCTTTTAGAGGTTTCTCGTTCTGGATACTACAGCTTCCTTCAAGCATATACTATCCGAGAAGCGAGAGAACAATTGGACTTGGAAGCGAAAGAAGTCATACTAAAAGCCTTTAATCGACGGGGATATAAGAAAGGTTCCCGGTCCATTAAAATGATATTGGAGAATAAATATAACATTAGCTTTAGTCGAAAAAAGATACAAAGATTAATGAGGAAATACGGAATAGTCTGCCTTCATAGAGGGCCAAATCCTTAAAAAAAATCGCAAAAGCAACAAAGGAACAACAGGTTATTTCAAACATGTTAAACAGAGAATTTAAACAAGGTGTTCCTGGAAAAGTGTTATTAACGGACATTACTTATTTTCCATATAGTGGTAACTATATGGCTTATTTGTCGACCATAAAAGATGCATCCACCAACGAGATACTAGCTTACCATGTTTCTGATCGTATCACTCTTGATATCGCTACCAAGACCATCCATAAATTAATGAACAACTAGAAAGTTACTCTACATGAAGATGCCTTTATTCACTCAGACCAAGGTAGCCATTACACAAGTCCAAAATATCAAATTTTATTAAAAGAATATGGACTAGGACAATCTATGTCTAGGAGGAAACTTTTGGGACAATGCCCCCAAGAGTCATTCTTTGGACATTTAAAAGATGAGGTAGACTATCAATCTTGTCAAACCATAAAAGAACTAAAGGGAAAAATAAATCATTACATTACATGGTTTACTATAACAATTATCGATATCAATGGAATTTAAAAAAGATGACCCCTATTCAATATACGAATCACCTTTTAATTGCTTAGTCTCTTTTTTTATTGTGTCCTTGACATAGGAGCCAGTTTAATGAGTTCTATCTCCTTTTTTATTAACCATTTTTTCTGCTATTAGTTTAAAGTCTTTTTCGCTTATTTCTATATGACCATATCGAAAGGAATGACCCCAGTATTTTGTATTTTTAATAAATGACAGTTTTGGGATTAATGGTTTAATGGGTGTTTTAATGCTAGGGAAAAAATCAATATTTCTTCGAAAAGGTACAAAATCATTCCCCATATTTACCTGATAAACATCCTCATCAATAATTCTTCCAATAGCAGTAAACTTTTGATGAGGAGCACTCTCTTTAAAATTAATCTTAGGAGAGTAATAAATAATCCAATCACCAGTGCTCATATTTCTTAAAGGAGCCAGTTTGCCATGGCAAAGCTGAGCAAATCCGCCTTGTACTGCATTTAAAACATGATCTCGTGAAGCAATTCCAATCCAAAACCGTTTTTTAGTATGCATTAGAGTTAGCATCCACAATTATCTGATAGATTAGCATCTTGAGCAACATCTGATACAGGAAAATTCATTTCTTTCCATGCAGCTATCCCGCCAGTCAACTCTTTTACTTTATAGCCACGTTCTAGCAAAAAAGCTGCTACTTTAGCTGCTGTATTACACCAAACATCCCAACAGTAAACTACAATTTCTTTTTCTTTAGGAATCTCATGTAATCGTTCTTGCAACTCTTGTTGAGGAATGATGTTAGCATCTTTAATTGTTAGAATTCTTACATGTTCAGGACCGTTTCTTACATCAATTAGAAAATATTTTTCTGGATTGACTTGTGCCAATCTTAAATAATCCATAGGACTAATAGTTGCTTCCAGACGTGCATTAAAATAATCAAGTGCATTCATTTAATAGTTACCTCCAGTTTTATAATGTATACCAAATTTTCACAAGAAACTCCTTCAGCAATTGTTTTTCTTGATGGTTTAAAGGGATGAGTACCTCTAATTCCGTTTCAATTAGAAATTCCCAACGTGAATCTAAAACTTGAGTCCCTTTTGATGTGATTAAAAGACTATATGATCTTCTATCATTAGGATTTCTAGTTCTCTCTACAAATTCTAAAGTTTCTAGGTGATCGATATGGCTAACCATAGTCGTCCGATCAATTTGTAGATTTTCGGAAATATCCTTTTGTGAACAATAAGGGTTCCCACTAATAAATAAAAGGACTCCATATTGTCTAGCATTAATTTTATAAGGAGTCAGTCCTTCAGCAAACTTGGTTTCCATTTGTTGAAGAACTTTTCCTAACAAAAAACCATATGATTGATTCCATTTTTCCAAGTGTAATATTCACCTCCTAAATTAATCAGATTTACTAATAATCAGTATAGCTGACTAATTATTAAAATTCAAGTACTTATGTTCGTATATAAAACACAAACCGTTAAATATTTTTTTTATTAATAAAGTTTTTGAGATAAGGTATTTAAACTAGGGGGAATGACTTCTGGGTCTCTTTTTTATGTCATTAAAGAATAAATTTGTGAACGATTTCACTTAAACTATCGGGGACGTTAGTTGAATAAGCAAATATTATAAAATGGAACTTCCGTAAATTAGGAGGTTTCGTTTTATAAGAAATATCAACATTAAACTTTAACAGAGCCAAGTTAATAAATAACGAAATAGGATCTTAAATCCTTTTTTCCAAAAATATATTTTTTCAACCAAGGAATATTTTCAAGATTTTACTAATGTAACAAGAGATATTCAAAAGTCGATATTAATCATTGCAGGGGAGTCCGACGATGCGGTGGGACCAAATCATCATTTATCTTTTAACTGTAAAGAAGCAGAAATTTATGTTATAGATGGTGGTCATCATGCTTATATTGAAAATCAAGAACTATTTAAAAATGCTGTTCTTAGTTTTGTTAAAAGGTAAATTGAAGTTGTTTTGAAAAAAGATTCGTCAATAGGAGTGATTTCCATGCTTGAATCGTTACTATCCATTCATAAAGTAAAAAAGGGAGATAAAGAGGAACTTCGTAACCATAGATGGCTGCAATATCTATATATTACAAAGGAAAAGAATGTTAACCTCGAACAAGTCCATTCCCTGTCAGAAATAGATAGTCATCCAGTATTGTCCTATATTGAAAGAGCGTTAGTGATTTTAGACAACAGTACACTTGTACATACGAGGGAGAAACAAATCCTTGAAGAAGTTTTGGTTTGGAGTGATGTGGCTAAATGTGGTTCCCCCTCCAAAAGGAGAGAATGGAGTCGACTTGGATTTCAATTAGGGATACATAATATAGGGTCTGCACAAATTTACGCAGAGGAAAAAATGAAACTGTCAATACAGGAAAGAGATCTGGAAAAAGAAGAACTTATTTTTACACTTATTTATACCCACGGACTTATTGGCCAATTTATTAGAGGAGAAGTCCGTTATTGCCAATTAAAACCTTTAATTGTCTATATCTATAAATACAATAAAGTAAATTCGACGGAATTTTTTAATCTTTTGTATGTGTTAAATCAATGTATAATTGAAGCAGTTTCTCCACAAATCTGGAGTGATGTTCATCAAGAAGTTAAAGATGTTATTCGTTCTATTATAGGAGGCATAAGAGAAAAAGAGCTTTCTTTAAAGGAGAGAATAAAGAGACTAAGAAATTCGGCAATAAAACGTGGAGAAAACTTTGATCAAGTGTATGATCAATTGTTCTCAAGTCTGAAGCTTAAAGAGCTATTTCAAATTTTTTTTAATAAAACAGATATGTGGTATGTAGAGTCTGCACTTCATGATTTCGCTTTCGAAGAATTTTTAAAAATCTTCTTACTCATTTATCAAAAAGCCAATCCATTAACAATAAAACAAATCAGCTTTGAACCCTTTATGAAGAATATTTATTATGATTATAAAGGGAAAAAGACTGTTAATTTATATAAAAAGAGGATTATTGAGGCATATTTGAAAGAATATACTTTAGAAGATTTAATTGTCGGAAGACAGAGTATAAATGCTCATGTTGAATTAACGATTATTCCACTTAATACTGTAAATGAAAATATTTGTGTAACTTTTACTTATTCCAAGGCAGGCGAAAAATTAATTGAATTCTGTCAAGAAGCAGAAAAATCGCCACTTTACGAACGTGCTATCATCCTTTTATATGATTTCTTTGGCTTTCGCAAAGATGGTTTTGATCGCTTGCAAAATGAAACAAAATACCTTACAGATATGAACAATGCAGAAAATCATAAAAAGCTTATTGCTGACTATGCAGTTGGTAATATAATGCTTGACATAGGTTCAGGCGGAGGGGTAATGTTAGATATTTTATCTGAAAAACATCCACATGCAGAAATTATCGGAATGGATATTTCAATAAATGTTATCGAGGCATTAGAAAAAAGAAAAAGAAGAGAAAAGAAATCTTGGTTGGTGAAACAAGCTGATGCGCTTCAATTAAAAGAATCGTTTGAGCTTAATAGTATAGATACAATAATATACTCTTCTATCCTCCATGAAATGTATTCTTATATACCCTATAATGGCAAAAAATTTAATCGAGAAGTTATCATCCATAGTCTTAAAAGTGCATTCGATGTGCTAAAGCCTGGCGGAAGAATCATTATCAGAGATGGGATTATGACAGAGCCAAAAGAGGAATTAAGGCAAATAGAATTTAAAAAATCAGATGGCATCGAATTTTTTAAGCGATATGTAAAGGATTTTAAAGGAAGAAATATCATATACAAGCAATTAGAAGAAAACACTGTTCAGCTCCTCGTTAATGATGCAATGGAATTTCTCTATACATATACATGGGGAGAAGAAGCCTATCCCCATGAAGTACAAGAGCAGTTTGGCTATTTTACTCCAAGTGAATATAAAGAGGCTATACAAAATGTGATCGGGAATAATGGCGAAATCCTGATGTTTCGCCATTACTTGCAAGAGGGCTATGAGGAGCATCTTTTGCCTGATGTGAAAGTGACAGATATCGAGCAGAAGTTAGTTAGCCTTCCTGATAGTACTTGTTTTATTGTTATCGAGAAAAGGAACGGTAGTCATTATAAAAAATAGAGTATTTCAAAAGCCAACTAGGTCTATTCAAAATTAACAGAATAAAAATGTCAGTACTTTCACATAATGAAAAAAGGTTTTAATTAAAATTAGAACCGCAATCTTCTTCATGACATATGAATGTAAGAAGGTTCTTTCAAAGAAAGTAGGTGATATTTTGGATATTAACAGAGTGAAGCAAATACTATCCTCATCAGCTGAAATAGAGGTTCAGTATAACGGAGTGTCTGTGTGGATTGATGATATAAAAGAAGAAGATGCGACTGTAATTGTTCATCTGGTAGGTGGTATGGAAGAACAGACGGAAGTAGATATAGCGAGCTTAAAAGAAATCTAAATCAAAGACAACCACTAATTTCCTAGTGGTTCTTTTTATATGCTTTTTCAAAAAAATGCTTCCTCACTATTAACTAGAAACTAGACAAAAAGATGGAAGGAAGCGTATTTTATCTGTCATTATTGTAAATTTTCTTATCTTTTCACTGCATCTATAATGAGAGAGGGAAATGCTAATTTATCCCCTTGATTCCTTGGATCAAATTGTTTTGACCGGAAAATCACACCATCTTCTCCATACCACTCATTCTTGTGAAAAATCCCGTCTTCATCACAATACTCTAATAAGTGAACCTTAAAGTCTGCTAGTTCGAACATTTTTCGCAATGTATGATAGGTATGGACAAATTGATGGCTAGCTGCTGGATGTTCCTTTGGTCCTGGCCCACCAATTTGCACGATTTGCTGATACGACTCGTCCGGGAAGAATCCATCTGGAACTGCACAACGAACATAACCAGAATGTTTTAAGTAATGGTAGCAAATGGAGGCAGCTTGAACACCTTGTTCAAAGGTTAAGTGCTCCCATACATGTTCCGCTAAAATGGCCGTAATGGATGAATGTTCAAAACGTTGCCAGGTTGATTCATCTAAAAGGTTTAGTTCTTCTTCTTGGGTATGAATCCATCCAGGGTTATTTCTAAATTCCCCTGCACCTATCACAACTTTTATCGGCGGTTTCTCCATAAATCTCTCCTTGCTCTTTATTTTAAAAATTTTAATTATACTGTAATATAAGCCTGACATTTGTGCAAGAAAAAACTGTTAACGAGTAACAAGTAGAAAATATGACTTATGGCATAGGAATCATGTCCTATCTATTGTAAAATAAGAGAGCTGAGGAATGATTTACCTATTTATTTTTGTTTATATGTATGCGTATACAAAGAGAGGGCGGTTAGTATGAGAAAATTTCCATTTCGAAAAAATATCGGAATACCAATTAAGAAAAAGCTTGTTTTTTCCTTTTTAGCAATGCTGTTAATCCCAAGTATCCTAATTGGTGCATTTTCGTTTCTATATGCAAATAATCAAATGGAAAAGGATTTTATAAACAATGCAAGCACTAATTTAAATGTGTTAGATACATCTATAACTAATTTAATGTCACAAAAAGTATATGATGTTTCTGCACTGTCAGAAACGATAACAAAAGAAGCAATGGAGAAAAAACCAGCTAGTCTGCAGACCACTATAGAGCAATACATTAAAGTTCATCCAGAGGTTTCGAGCATTTATATTGCAACAAATGATGGAAAACTTATTCAGAAGTCTACAGAAGAATTGGACGATCAGATGGATCCAAGATTAAGAGATTGGTATAAATCCGCTGTAAATCAAGGAGGACAAGTGGTTATTATGGATCCATATTTATCTCCCGTTTCTAAAAAAATGGTGATTACAATTGGCAAAACAATTGCGGACAACGCAGGGGTTATAGCAGTTACGATGAATCTAGATTATTTAGCAGAACTAGCAAGTGATATAAAGTTTGGCAAAGAAGGTTATGTTATACTGCTTGACCAGAAAAAACGTTTCATTGTTCACCCTGAAGAAAAGCAAGGAGACATTGTAAAGGAAATATTTTATGAAACCCTTTACAAAAAAGAATCTGGAACATTGGATTATATAGTAGATAAGGTTAATAGAAAAATGGTCTATCAAACAAATAAGCTTACAGGCTGGAAGTTAGCTGGGACACTGGAAAAATCAGAAATTGCAAATCATACAAAAGGCCTTTTGTATGCGATTACAGTAATATTAGCTGTTTCCCTTATTGTTGGTGGAATAATGATGGTCATAATCGTTCGCTCTATTATTAAACCAATAAAAAAATTAAAGAGTCACGCTACAATGGTAAGCAATGGCGATCTAACAAAAACAATTCATATGGAGACAAAAGATGAAATTGGCGAATTATCGACTGCTTTTCAATATATGCAGGATAACTTACAAAAACTTCTCCGAAATATCGAAAATAGTTCGGAGAGTGTTGCAGCAAGTGCAGAACAGTTAACAGCAAGCGCCAATGAAGTAACGATTGCATCAGAACATGTAACGAATACCATTCAGCAAGTTGCTAGTGGAGCTGAAAGACAGACAAAAGGAATAGAGCATAATGCAGATGATATTGAATCCATCTTAAATGGTACGAACAAAATCGTTGAATATAGTAAGAATGTTTCAGAACTATCTACTGAAACATTGACGAAAGCTTATACAGGTGGAAATGCTATTCAGGCAACACTAGCACAAATGGATGTGATAAATGAGGCTGTAGTAGAATCAAATAAAATGATTAAGGAATTAGTGGAGCAGTCAAAGCATATTGGAAAAATTACGGAAAGTATTACGACAATTTCAGAACAAACAAATCTGTTAGCCTTAAATGCTGCAATAGAAGCAGCAAGAGCAGGGGAAAAAGGGAAAGGATTTGCAGTTGTGGCAAATGAAGTTCGAAAACTTGCTGAGCAGTCAGGTGAATTTGCAAGCAATATTTCTCAGCTGATTAAGGATGTTCAAAAAACGACTGAAAATACAGTATATAGAATGTCAGAGGTGTCTAACGCTGTACAAACAGGGATGAAAGTAACGGATGAATCAAATACGAAGTTTCAAGAAATAGTTATTAGTATGAATGAAATGACACCACATATTCAAAGTGTTACATCTACATCAAATGAAATGGCTAAAACGCTTAAAGAAGTAAGTGTAACAGCTGGCGAATTAGCACAAATTGCATATGAAAATTCTACATCGTCTGAAGAAGTTGTATCTTTAACAGAAGAACAGTTAGCTGCCATAGAAGAAATTTCAGGCTCGGCAAAAAATTTATCAGAAATGGCAGATCAGCTTAGAAGGAATCTTTATCAGTTTACCTATTAATTTGTCATAATAAAATATCCTCTTGCATAAAGTAGCGATAGCATTATCCCACTCATAAACGGCAGTAAATCCTTCATCTTTTGCTATTGAGAATGGGAGGAAGATAAGTGGAAGATCAACTGTCCTGAAAGGTCCGATTGGTTCAACCATTCATCAGGGTGGAGGAAGACACCACTTACTGATGGTTCGTTTCACTATAAGCAGGAGGTTTTATGATGAAAAAAATCAACGTTTATTTAATAAATGGATTTCTTGGCAGTGGGAAAACAACAACGCTTTTAAAATGTATGGAGTATTTTAAAGGGAAAAATAAGAAGTATGCTATTATCTTGAATGAACTTGGCGAAACGAATATAGAAAGGCATCTATTTCATGATGAATCACTCTATGAACTTTTGAATGGGTGTGTATGCTGCTCCATTAAAGATGATTTAAGAACTACCCTGGATGATTTAACAGAGACTTTATATAAGGAAAATATTGAAGTCGTTTTATTAGAAGGAACAGGTGTAGCTAATCCTTCTGAAATAATGGAGACATTTAATGAAAAGGCTTATAGAGAAGTTTTTCATATTGCTGAAAGTATTTGCTTGATTGATAGTTTGCACTTTATAGAATATACAAGCGTTTTTTCGAGTAGTAAAGAAGTAAGACAATTGCAGAAAGAACAAATTGAAAATGGGACAATGCTTGTTTTAAATAAAATAGATCAACTATCAAGTAAACAGGCAATCGAAAAAGTAGAAAAAAGGATTAGAAAAATAAATGCAGATGCACCGTTGATACATAGTAAATATGGGAATGGTGTCACAGAATTTTTAGAAAAAAAGCAAATAAACAGCAATAAAGAACATTCCATTTCATTTCATCACCACCACCACCATCATATTAAAGCGATAAAATTAGTGCAAACAACTGCCATGACCAAAAGGGATTTAAGAGATTTTTTAAAAAACAATCAAGATAAACTTCTGCGCGCTAAAGGCACTATAAAAAATAGTGAAGATCAATTATGGTATCACTTTCAATATGCATCAGGACTATTGGAATGGCAAAAAGTATCAGAAAATGTTCCGAATAGAAAAGGAGAAATTATCATAATAGGAGAAAAATTACCAAAAGAAGTAAGTATTTAATTCTATGGAGTGTAGTCTTATGGAACCTTATAAGCCTACACTCTTTTTATGGTATGTATGCATAATTGGTTAGGACAAGCATAGATATGTAATAAGTAATAGTAGACCGATGTAAGAAAAGGAGCATACTATGTCCATCCCAACTCGTTTAAAGGATATTTTTATATTTGGCTTGTTTATGGCTTTAATGTATTTGTTTTTTTTCGGAGATATATATGTTGCAAATAAAATCAATTTTGAGATGCCAGATCAGATTAAAACCATTTTTGTCTTTTTTTTAGGGATTTTTCTGGAGGCTTTACCGTTTTTATTGTTAGGGGCAATTGCTTCCTCTATTATCAATCTCTATATTTCGGAAGAAACGATAGCAAGAATCATGCCTAAAAATCCCTTTATAGCAATTATAGTGGCATTAATTGCTGCATTAATTACACCAGTGTGTGAATGTGCGATCATCCCAGTTGTTCGCAGGCTGATCCAAAAAGGTATTCCGGTTCATATTGGTGTGGTGTTATTAATGGGGGCGCCGATTCTAAACTTCATTGTTTTTGGGAGTACATACTATGCTTTCCAAAATAATATATCGATTGCATATGGGCGTTTTATTATTTGTGTTTTAGCAAGCATCATAGTAAGTTTTATTATTTACATGCTTTTTTCTAAGCAAAAGGTATTAAAAACACACCGAGAGGATTTAATGTCATCGGTTCCGGTTAATGAGAATAAAGGTGATTCGAAGTGGAAAGGCATTCTGCATCATACATGCCATGAATTCTTTACAATTGGCAAATATTTTATTATCGGAGCAGTTTTTGCGAGTGTAGCTCAAGTATATTTAAAGGATAGCTATATTATGCAAGCAGGAGAATCATCGATTGAAGGAACTGCAGTTATGATGGGTCTGGCATATGTATTATCCTTATGCTCAGAAGCAGATGCTTTTGTGGCAGCTTCCTTTTCAAGGACGTTTACCCCTGAAGCAATTATTAGCTTTTTGGTGTTTGGACCGATTCTCGATTTTAAAAATACATTCGTTATGATGGCTTCCTTTCGAATCAAGTTTGTCCTATTATTTATATTGATTGTGACGATTGTTGTATATATCCTATCTGTATTATCAGGATTCTTTTTATCACCCTCTTAAACTTCGGTAAAAGAGACTTGTTTCTTTTTAAGGTAGAGAATTAAGTGAATCTATTGCTGAAAGTTCGAAAACTTCTATTAAGGAAGTTCATTTTATGTTAGATTAATTCAAAATAAGGAGGAAAAGCGGTGAAAATCAAATGGAGTCCAACATGGCAATTGGCGAATGAGCTGCAAGGGATTGTGCTGATTGGCTTTAGTCTCCTTATTTTTAAATTGTTGGTAACAGGTGATGTGACGCGACTTGTTGAGCCTAATATGGTTCCGTTTCTATATATCACGATGTTCTTGTTATTTTTTCTCGGCTTTTTTCGTTTGCTAAATAGCAATTTAAAGGGAGCAGATTGTGACTGTGATGTGTGTGATGAAAATGCTTCGTTAATGAACCTAGCACTGTCTTATTTCATATTTTTTAGTCCGTTATTTTTGTTTTTCACCTTACAAGATATGTCGTTTAACAAGAGCATTCTTCCCAATGTTCAATACGAACATGGACAGACGTCTTCTGTAAGTCAAGCTATTTCTGAGGCGGAGGAAGACATGATGATAATAGATGATGATAATTATCTGCAATCGATGGATAGGATTAACAGTAATTTGGACAATATGATTGGAAAAGAAATCACGATTACCGGCTTCATTCATCGACAGGAATCCTTTACGGATAAGGAGGCGGTCATTGCAAGATATGTCATGACACATTGCATTGCTGACCTTGGAATATACGGCTATATGATAGAAGGAGATGTTGGTGGTTTACAAAGCGATCAATGGTTTTCATTAAAAGGGAAATTGGATAAGAAGGAATATGAAGGTCAAGTGATTCCAGTGATTAAAATGGATAAAGCTGAAAAAACGGTAGCACCTGAGGAAGATTATTTATATGCATTAGACTATTAGCCTACAATTCTTGCATTATTCGAATATTTTCGCTAAAATTTAAATGAAATCAATTGAATAAGAATCGGGAGCTTGTTTGAAACAGGCTGAGAGTATGGCTATTCTGCCATTGACCGAATGAACCTGTTGGATAATGCCAGCGTAGGGAGGTGTCTAGTATAGAAGAACACTTTGCTTAGGCGTAGTGTTTTTATTTTTGTCATAATTGCTGAAATTAGCACGTAGCTTCCTATTATTTCGCGTGCTTTACATTACAGTCAGTTATGGCTTTTTTACTATGTATAATTTTATATAGTGATAATAGTAGGAAGTAAATAAAACTATTAATAAAGAAACAAGAAGGGAATGAGTTATTAGATGAACGAAATATATGAAATGATTCCAATAGTAATAACAAGAGTAAGAAATAAAATACCACTTATTCATAATATTACGAATGTAGTAGTTACAAATTTTACAGCAAATGGGTTATTGGCATTAGGGGCTTCACCAGTAATGGCATATGCAAAGGAAGAAGTTGCAGATATGGCAACAGTAGCAGATGCCCTTGTACTTAATATCGGTACATTAACGGCTGGAAATGTGGAGAGCATGATTATTGCCGGAAAGGCCGCAAATGTCGCCAATACACCTGTTATTCTGGATCCTGTTGGAGCAGGTGCAACTAGGTATCGTACAGAATCTGTCCATCGCATTATGAAGGAAGTAGATATTACATTACTTCGAGGCAATGCAGCAGAGATAGCTAATGTTGCTGGGATAAAAGCGGAAGTGAGAGGTGTTGACTCTGTAAATGTACATGATAATCGTGAAATTGCGTTAGAAGCATCAAAGCTTTTACAAGTACCTGTTGTCATTACGGGTGAACAAGATGTCGTATCCGTTAACGGGAAACTTACTCTCGTTGGTAACGGTCATGAGATGTTGACAAAAGTTACAGGAACTGGCTGCTTACTTTCAGCCATTCTCGGAGCCTTTATTGCTGTGGAAGGAGATATATTACTATCTTCTACAGCTGCTTTAGTTACATATGGGATCGCTGCAGAACTTGCCTTTGAAAAAACGAAAGAGGATGGTCCAGGAAGTTTTCAAATGGAATTATTAAATCGATTAGCGAAAATTAACGAAGCTGATGTAAAGAAATGGATGAAAGTGGAAATAGAAGAGGAGGCACATCAATGACTACTGCAAAAGCATTAACAATCGCAGGATCTGATAGTGGAGGAGGAGCTGGGATTCAGGCCGATTTAAAAACATTTCAAGAGCTTAAAGTGTTTGGAATGAGTGCTATTACAGCTGTAACAGCACAAAATACACTGGGGGTAGATGGAGTGTATCCAATGTCATTGGAGGCGATTGAACAACAAATAGAATGCATAGCTGTTGATTTAAAGCCAGATGCTTTAAAAACAGGGATGCTGTTTAATAGTGAAATTATCGAATTAGTAGCAGATAAAATAAAGCAATACAAGTGGGAGAATTTGGTGGTAGATCCTGTAATGATTGCTAAAGGTGGTGCTAATTTACTTCAAAAAGAAGCAATAGATGCCATGAAAAAAAAGCTTCTACCAATAGCTACAGTATTGACTCCGAATATACCAGAAGCCGAGGAATTGACTGGATTGAATATTCAAAATATGGAGGATAGGAAAGAAGCAGCGAAAAGATTATCAGCGTTGGGAGTTTCCAATGTCATTATTAAAGGGGGACATGGAAAGGAAAAGGAGTCTGTTGATTTACTCTATGATGGAACTTGCTTTTCAAGTTTGTTGGCCAAAAGAATTCCAACTAAAAACACGCATGGAACCGGCTGTACTTTTTCTGCTGCAATAACAGCAGCTCTTGCAAATGGTTATTCAGTTAAGGATGCCTTTCAATTAGGAAAAGATTTTATTCACCAAGCAATTAAAATGGATCTTCATATAGGAAGCGGACATGGTCCGACAAATCATTGGGCTTACCAAGAAAGTAAAAGGTAGGCACAAATAGCTATTCGGAGGAAATATGACAATATATACAAGTGAAAAAATAAAAGAATTGCTAAAAGTGTATTTTATTATGGGAAGCAATAACAGCAGCTTAGCTCCTGATTATGTACTAGAAGAAGCATTAAAGGGCGGCATTACGGTGTTCCAATTTAGAGAGAAAGGAAGCGATGCATTAGAAGGAGAAGCAAAATTTCAACTTGCAAAAAGAATGCAAAAATTATGTAATCATTATAATGTTCCATTTCTAGTCAATGATGATATTGAACTCGCGATAGCATTAGATGCAGATGGAGTGCATATTGGCCAGGAGGATGAGAATGCAATAAAGGTTCGAGAATGGATCGGTAATAAGGTATTAGGTGTATCTGCTCATTCAATAGAGGAAATAAAGCTGGCAATGGAGGCAGGTGCTGATTATATCGGCATTGGTCCCATTTATGCAACAAGCACAAAAAAAGATGCGAAGGAAGTGCAAGGAACATCCCTTATCGAAAAAGTTAAACAACTAAATCTTCGAATACCAATAGTAGGAATTGGCGGGATTACGATCGATAATGCATATCCTGTAATTAAAGCAGGAGCAGATGGAGTTGCAATTATTTCGGAAATTAGCATGGCAGATAATCCCTATGAGCAAACAAAGCGACTAAAGAAAGTGGTTACTGACCAAGAGTAGCTGTATTTTGGTGGAAGCTTTCATTCAAATGCAGGTTTTTTGCGGAAAAATAGACATTCACCCAACCCAAATATATATCCTTGCATACAATAATTTTGTAAGAGGAGCTAGTTAAGAAAAAATATAGAGGCTCCTTCCTCGTTAACCAGTTATAGAAATGGTTAATATACTACAAAAATGAGAAAGGGAGATGTATATATGTACGGTTATGGTGGATATGGTTATGGTTGCGGATATGGCGCTGGTGTTGGATATGGCGGCGGATTCGCGCTAATCGTTGTATTATTTATCTTATTAATTATCGTTGGTGCAACTTTTATTTGCTAATATACGAATGAAAAGCTGACTTCTTGTCAGCTTTTTTTACATTTATAGAGGACGGGATTAGTAGTGGGGAAAATGAGAAGAATCGTGCCCGTTTAACTTGTTATTATGATAACGCTTACTAAAATAGGGTGAAAAATACATAAAATTATATTGGAAAATCAAAAAAATGTAGAATAAAATGAAACTAGTTATAATATTTTAATTTTTAAGAAAATTATTTTTCAAATTCTTATTGACAGAAAATTTAATATAGGTAAAATAAAGTTATTAGAGTGTTAGATTATGTGACACTTGATGGTAAGTATATATACATAAAGGGGGAAGGAATCTTAATGGAAAATTTAGAGTTTTTGATGAACAGCTTGTGGACAATGGTTGCTGCAATTTTAGTTATTTTTATGCTTGGTGGATTTATATTATTAGAAGCAGGTTCCACAAGAATGAAAAATGCGGGACATATCGCAGGAAAAACAATCTTTACTTTTGGAATTGCCTCATTAGTATTCTGGGCTGTAGGTTACGGATTCATTTTTGGAGATAATGCAAATTTCTTTGTAGGGATGAGCGACTTTTTCTATGGAGGAGGGCAAGTTGAGGATGCTGGGTTACAAACTACCGTATTCTTTGTCTTCCAACTAGCTTTTGCTGGAATTTCCTTAACGATTGCTCTAGGAGGATTTGCAGAGCGTGCGAAATTATCTGTATATCTAATTTTCTCTATATTATTTGGTATTTTGGTTTATCCAATCATTGCACACTGGATTTGGGGTGGCGGCTGGTTAGCAGAGCACGGCAAACAAGACTTTGCTGGATCAACGGTTGTTCACTTAACTGGTGCTGCGGCTGCATTAGCTGCAACAATGCTATTAAAACCACGTATTGGTAAATATAATCCAGACGGTTCTGCTAACCCAATATTCGGACATAACCAAGTTTATACTGCGCTGAGTGTATTGATTCTTTGGGTAGGTTGGTTTGGATTTAACGCTGGTAGTACTGTTTCTGTTTCAGATGGATTTTTCGGATATGTTGCATTAAACACAAACTTAGCAGCAGCAGCTGGTGCAGTTGCAGCATTGTTAATTTCTTGGATTGTGTTAGGTAAATCTGATATCACAACAATGCTAAATGGGGCATTAGCTGGTCTTGTTGCAATTACAGCGTCTTGTGCGTTCGTAGAACCATGGGCAGCAGTTGTTATTGGTTTAATTGCTGGAGTTCTTGTATTTTACAGTGCTCGTTTCTTTGAAAGTAGAAAAATTGACGATCCAATCTTTGCCTTATCTGTACACGGAACAGCAGGGATTTGGGGTACGTTATCAAATGGTTTATTTGCGACAGCAGAGTTAGCTGAGTATACTGGCGTAGGTAAAGCTGGTCTCTTCTACGGTGGAGGATTTGGGCAATTAGGTATTCAAGCACTTGGTGTAATAACTTGTGGACTTTTCGCTTTTGCAGTAAGCTATGTCATCCTATTTGTTATCAAGAAAGTCAGCGGACTACGTGTAACAGAAGAGGAAGAAATCATGGGCTTAGATATCAGTGAACATGGTTCATATGGTTACCCTGAAACTTTCTTATCAAAAGAAGAAACAAAAAGCTTATAAGTAATGGTTAATAGCCCTTTTTAAGGATAATGCTACTGAACCTACTAGGATAGGAGTCTCGCTGAAAAGTGGGGCTTTTATCTTTTTTTAAACTATAGGGCATTGCTTATTTGTTTAGTTGTTAAAGTTTATCCATAAATCCATTTTGAAAATAAGGTTCACAGCTTGAATACGTTTTATAGGTAATAGTGTATGGTGATTTGTGAATGACGGAAATATCCTTTTATGAAAGTTTCTCTTTATGAAAAGAGTCAGGGATAAAGATAACATGATAAGATAGACATAAATATAAATTGAATGTAAATATACTATGAATATCTTTTACCAAAGGAAGTGCATGGATGTGCTCTGAAAATAGACGATTAACTGAGCTAAAAAAGGAAAAGGAAGTTTTTTTAAAAACAAATAGGTATAATAGCAAGGAATTAAATAAATTTCATGATGGAATATTTAATTGTTTATTTCAATATATCCTCTCTGAATATATTAAAACAAATGGAGAACCTCCGTGCTCCTTTGTATGGTTTGTAACAGGAAGTGCTGGTAGAAAGGAACAGGGGATTTTAAGCGATCAAGATCATGGGATTATTTATGAGAAAACAGAAATAACCTGCAATCAATATTTTATGAAACTCGGAAAATGGATTAGTGATGCTTTGGATGAGATAGGATATCCATACTGTGAAGGAAATGTCATGAGCAGTAATTCAACATGGTGTAAATCTTTAGAAGAGTGGAAACAACAATTACATCAATGGTTGGTAAAAGAAAACTGGGAATCGATTAGATTTTTGCAAATTTTTTATGACAGCAGAAAAATTTTTGGAGACCAAGAATATGTTCAGGAATTAAGAAACTATATACATCAGTATTGTGTTATGCATCCAGCCCTTTTAAAAAGATTTATGAATAATGTGATGCGGATAAAAAAAGGGGTAGGAATATTTGGCCAATTTTTCGTTGAAAGATCTGGAAGTCACAAAGGCTCCATTCATTTAAAACATACCATGTATTTGCCGTATGTAAATTCAATTCGACTTCTTTCCATTCGAGAGAGAATTCAAGAAACATCTACAATAGAACGAATAAAGTCTTTGCGAGAGATAAAGAAATATGACGAATGGTTAAAAGCCTATGAATATTCATTTAATAGAATATTAGAATATCGAATCATTTTATTTAAAGAAGCAAAAACATATGAAGACGTTCATTATTTGAATATCAAACAGTTATCGAAAGAACAGAGGCAAGAAATAAAAACGTTAATGCGAAATGGTATCAAATTATATCAACAAGTACAAAGGATAATGGAAAAAGGGTGTTAACATGGGAGTAGAATCATTTCTTCAATACATGAGAGATTTATACGGAAAAGTCAATTCGAGTGTATTGCATGCTACCTCGAGTGGAAGTAATTCACAGCAAATCGCTTTTATGCGCCAGCTTCAGAAAGATTTAAAAGTTGAAGTTGCTTCCAGATTGCCATTAGATAATTTAAAAGCTGTTGTTTTTGATATAGAAACAACGGGTTTTTTACCCGATAAAGGGGATCAAATTATTTCAATTGGTGCAGTTAAAGTGCAAGGGTGTCAGATCCTAGAGGAACAATTTTATACATTAGTGAATGCGGGTGTTGAAATACCAGAAGAAATTAGTCGCCTAACAGGAATTCAAACCAATGATTTGCAGGATGCCCCGCCCTTATCCGATGTACTTGTACAATTTTTTGAATTCATAGACGAGGATACCCTTGTAGCCCATCACTCCTCGCATGAGAAAAGCTTTATGCAATCTGCATGCTGGAAAAGTTTCAAAACGCCTTTTAAGCATCGAATTGTAGATACGGCCTTTTTATTTAAAATTGTTGAACCAAACATAAAGATATTAACATTGGAGGACTGGTGTACATTTAGTGATATTCCAGTAATCGATCGTCATCATGCATTGGGTGATGCTAAATTAACTGCTATTCTATGGTGTCATTATTTAGAAAGGGCACAAAAATTAGGATGTCGTACTTTACAAGATATCTACGAAAGACTAGCTTTACGATAAATTATTCATGAGAAGATTTTAACATTTATGGTGGTGAATTTCGATGGGCGTATTTGAAACAGAAAGATTGCTGCTAAGAAGGTGGCAAGAATCGGATTACAAAGATTTATATGAATATGCAAAAAGGGAAGATGTTGGTCCGTTTGCAGGTTGGGCTCCCCATAAAAGCGAGCAAGAAAGCAAAGTTGTAATTCGCTATTTTTTACAAAATAATAATTCGTATGCTATCGTTTGGAAAGAGGAAAATAAAGCGATTGGGAGTATTGGGTTTCATAAGCGTACACCGGATGTTAGGCTTTCTCATTTAGCACAGCGTGAAGTTGGGTTTGCCTTAAATCCAGCCTATTGGGGTAGAGGGATTGTACCAGAAGCGGTTAATCATCTTTTAGTTTTTGGATTTGAACAATTGCAATTGGATTTGATCTGGTGTGGACATTTTGATTTTAATAAAAAGTCAAAACGAGTTAATGAAAAATGTGGTTTTCAATATCGTTTTCAGAAAAAAGATCGCTATAAGCTTTTTAACAATCAAATCATCACGAGCGTCTATTATTGTATGACAAAAGAAGATTATTTCGAAAAAAAACAGCAAAGAGCTAAAAAGGTATTTATCTAATACAAATATATAAAGTTAGAATTAGTTGAATGAAATACAAAGAGTGCAGGAAATGATTAAAAGGAGCAACAGTGACAGTTGCTCCTTTTAATTTTTAGTTTATAGCTCGTCAAATCCGTTGTCTACATGGTTGACTTTTACATATTGACGTGATTTCTGTTCAAAGAAATCCGATTTTCCTAAATCTACATCTTCGTATGCTTTGATCCAGCGTAATGGATTTTTGCGATAACCTTCAAATGGGCGATTAAATCCAAGCTGATTAGCTCTTACATTCGCATAAAACTTTATATAATCTTCTACATCTTGCAGAAGAATTCCATCGATTTTATTGCCGATAATATATCTTGCCCACTCAATTTCTAATTCTGCAGCTTCCTTCATCGTATCCTCCACGAAAGAGGCGAGTTCTTCGTTGTTATATTCTGGATATTGGTTTAGAACTTCTTTGAATATTTTTACAAACAAATCAACATGAATTTGTTCATCACGATTAATATAGTTAATCATCGTGCTAGTTGCTACCATCTTTTGATTTCTTGCTAGGTGGTAGAAAAAAGCAAATCCTGAATAGAAAAATAAACCTTCTAAAACTACATCATATACAATCGATTTTAATAGGTTATTAGGAGTTGGATTTTCTGCAAAATAAGCATATCCATTTGTTACAAACTCATTTCTTTTTTCAAGGATTGGCTCTGTTCGCCAAAATTCAAACACTTCCTCTTGCTTTTCCATTGGAACTAAACTAGATAGAACATATGAATAGGAATGATTATGAATAACTTCCTGTTGTGCCAAAATAATCATTAAAGCAGATAGGCTTGAATCTGTTAAATAATCTGCTACTTTCCCTGCATAATCTGTTTGGATACTGTCTAATAAAGCTAATAAGCCAATAATCTTTAAAAATGCATCCTGTTCATCGTCAGATAGTTCAGGGAATTGCTTCATATCTTGACTCATATTAATTTCAAACGGTGTCCAAAAATTAGCAAGCATTTTTTTGTATTTCGGGAACGCCCATTGATAGCGAACATCATCCCAGTTTAATATATTGGAGCATTCTCCATTAATAATGGCTGTTGATTTATTTGGTGCTTGTTTATTCATAATGGGTCTTTTTTTAACGACTTCTTCCATTTTATTTTCCTCCTTATCATACAGTAATCAGCTAGAGCAAGAATCGCAATCTTCTACTTCAGAGGAAGTAGATCTTAAATAATAGGTTGTTTTTAAACCGTTTTTCCAAGCTGCTACATGTAAATCTAGTAACTCTTTTGCTTTAATCGTATTTTGGACATATAGATTAAAAGATATTGCTTGATCAATATGTTTTTGACGTTTAGCTGTTTGTTTAATACTCCAATGTTGATCAATCAAATAGGCAGATTTATAAAACCATGTTGTATCCTTATTTAGATCTGGTGCTGTAACAGGAATTTTATAATCTTTTTTCTCTTCTGAATATTGTTTTTTGAATATTGGATCAATGCTTGGCGTGCTTCCAGCGATTAAAGCAGTGGATGCGTTTGGTGCTACAGCTAATAAATAGCCATTGCGTAATCCGCTATCGTGGACAGTTCTTTTTAATGCTCCCCAATCGTATTTACTTTCTACTGCATCATAACCTCTTTTTGTAAAATAAGCTCCAGTTTCCCAATCGGAACCTTGAAAAACAGGATACACACCTTTTTCCTTTGCTAATTCTGCGCTTGCGGAAATAGTTAAATAGCTAATTTTTTCATATAAATCGTCTGCATAGGATACAGCTTCATCTGATTCCCATTTAATTTGCTTTAATGCAAGTAAGTGATGCCATCCAAAGGTTCCAAGACCAATAGCACGATATTTTTGATTTGTAAACTGTCCTTGGATAACAGGAATAGTATTTAAATCAATGACGTTATCAAGCATTCGTACTTGAATGGGAATTAATCGTTCTAGAACATCAGCGGTAACAGATTTTGCTAGATTTATAGAAGAAAGATTGCAGACTACAAAATCTCCTGGGGTTTTTTCAATAATAATTCTGCCATCTTCATATTTTTGCTCTGTTACTATTGTAGGACTTTGATTTTGAACAATTTCTGTGCAAAGATTTGTACAATAAACCATACCTAAATGGCTATTTGGATTTTTGCGATTTACTTCATCTCGATAAAACATAAAGGGAGTACCAGTTTCTAATTGACTTCTTAATATACTTTTCATAATATTAATTGCTGGAACAATTTCCTTTGATAAATCAGGATGGTTTACACATTCTTCATATTTTGCCCGGAATGAACCTTTTCCCATTTCTTCATCAAAGAAATCCTCCAAATTATATCCCATTACTGTTCTTACTTCATGAGGGTCAAATAAATACCAATCTTCCCGTTTCTCTACTTTTTCCATAAATAAATCAGGGATGCAGATTCCTGTGAATAGGTCATGTGTGCGATATCGCTCATCGCCATTATTTAGTTTACTATCTAGGAAGGAAAAGATATCTTTGTGCCAAACATCTAAATAGACGCTTATAGCACCTTTGCGTTGCCCGAGCTGGTCGACACTGACAGCTGTATTGTTTAGCTGCTTCATCCATGGGATAACACCAGATGATGCACCTCTAAATCCTTTTATAGCACTACCGCGACTTCTTATTTTTCCGAGATAAACACCAATTCCTCCACCGTTTTTTGATAGATTTGCAATATCTGTATTGCTATCATAGATAGATTGTAAAGAGTCATCAATTGTATCGATAAAGCAGCTTGACAATTGACCCCAGTTTTTCCCAGCATTAGATAGAGTAGGAGTAGCTACGGTCATATAAAGATTGCTTAGTGCCCAGTAAGCTTCTTTTACCAGTGTTAATCGGCTCTTTTTTGGTTCATTTTTCATTAAGTGCATACTAATAATCATAAAACGCTCTTGTGGTAATTCGAAAACTTGTTTTTGATGATCACGAGCTAGATAGCGATCAGAGAGCATCCGAAGTCCGATATACGTAAATAAATAATCGTTTTTCTGTTGAATAACTGATTCAAGCTCTGTGATATCCTCTTTTGTATATGTATCAAGGATAGAAGGATGATAGATTCCTTTTTTGGTTAAAGTATCAATTAAATGGTAAAAATTTTCGTATGCATTTTGGTTGGTAGAATGACGGTTTTCCTTTCCTTGTCTATATAGGTCATTTAATAGTAAGCGAGCAGCAACATAAGTCCAATCTGGGGAATTTTCATCCATATAGCTTAATGCTTCCAGAATAAGTTGATGAATAAATTCTTCTTCCTTTATTTCATGCTTATTCTCTACATATTGTTTTGCTCGAGTTTTAAGCGGTTGGAAATCTAAATGGTGATAGTCTTTTTCTAGTTCATCAAAAAGGAAAAGTGTATCATTTTCTATTGTTTTCATAGTAAACCCCCTAGTAATTAATTTTAGAAGCTACTTTCTACATTTTTTGTTGCTTTGGGAATATGCGAGAAATGCATAGATATCTATTTATTTCTCCACAACAGGGTAGAAAAAGCCAATAAAAAAAGCCACTCAACTTGTTGAGTGGATCAAACGATGGCATAAAGCTATCCCAAAAGTGTGTATGGGGTTAAGTTTATACCATCGTTTCATCATCTCAAAGTCCCGGAGTAATGAAACACAAGTGTTTGGCAGGTCTCCTGGCTAGTGAATTATCCTACACTAAGACCTTCCCGAGAAGAATATTCTCAGTGGTTTTCTTAGTTCGTATCACATACAGTTGCGGGTACAGCTTCGGCTTCGCACCGAATTCCCTATTAAGTCCTTATAAGGACACCAAAACTTGTGGCATATTAAATTTTTTCGTAACTATTCTATGAAACGAATTTGTCATTCTCTACGACAAATGTAAATGTCTTTCAAAAAAAAGTCGCTTCTTAAGAAGCGAAAAAGAGACATTGGATATTGAGAGTTGTTATATTAACTATATATAGTAAGATTTTGTTGATTATCAACTATATATTGATTTGATAGTATCATACAATCCATCTTTACGCAATTACTTTCTATTAAAATAATTTAGGTTAGGAGAAGTACGAGATAAAATAATAGGATAAAAGCCGCTCCGAAAATTATAAAATATTTAGACCATACATGTGGAAGTTTTTTTCGTTGTATTCCTTTATTAAAACTGATAAGGGAAAGGCCATTTTTATAAATAACAAAATAAATTAACGCAAATCCGATGTATTGTAAGATAAATAATCCAGTAAGGGACTGTTTGTTCTCCAAGAAATGAACATTAGGATAAGAATAGCCAGTAATAAGCTTTATGATCATATCATTAACCGTTCCAAATAGTGCAAATAAGAGTACGGCTGAAAATAGAATTTTAACCAATTCTAAATAGAAGTAGGGGATTTTTTTCATACTTTCATTCCTTTTCATTTATTAATATTAATTTAGTACCAGAACAAAGGATACCATAAACATTTAATAATTGTTAATTAAATATGCTAGATTCGGGTAATATACAGGTAATTATACTGTGATTTCCTGAATGAAAATTCTGATTATACTAAAAACGTTCACAAAACGTCAAAAATATGATAATATTTGATTGTTTTTGAAAGAAAATGCTTGAAATGCGAAATCGTTTACATTATGATGTTGTTAGAGGAAAGACAACCCGAAGAGGGAGTGTGATAATCTTGTTAACACCTGAAAGGCATGAATTAATTGTACAATTGCTTAAACAGCATAGTGTTGTGAAAATACAAGAGTTAATAGATATTACTAATACATCTGAATCAACAATTAGACGAGATTTAACACAATTAGAGCAAGAAGGTTTTTTAAAAAGAGTACATGGTGGCGCTGCAAGGCTTCAAGGAAAAATAAAAGAGCCTAGCATGAGTGAAAAAGCGTTCAAAAACGTTCAAGAGAAGAAAATGATCGCAGCTTTTGCAGCAAATCTCGTAGAGGATGGCGATAGCATTTATTTGGATGCAGGATCGACCATTACAGAAATGCTACCATTTTTAAAAAATCGCGATATTGTAGTTGTGACAAACGGTCTTATGCATTTGTCCAGCTTACTAGAAGCTCGCATTCAAACCTTCCTAACGGGAGGGTATGTAAAAGAAAAGACAAATGCATTAGTGGGTCGTGGTGCCATACTTAGTCTTGATCATTACCGTTTTGATAAATGCTTCATGGGTGTTAATGGTATTCATCCTGAATATGGGTATACTACACCTGACCAAGAGGAAGCCATGGTGAAAAGCAAGGCTTTATCATTATCCAGAGAAGCATTCTTTCTCGCAGATGACAGTAAGTTTTCAGAAGTCTATTTTTCTAAAATAGCGAATTTGCATGAGGCTTCTATTATTACAAACTCCCTTGATGATGAAGTAAACGATTTATATTCAAGGAAAACTAGTATAAAGGTTGTGAAAGAATGATTTATACCCTAACCTTAAATCCTTCTGTCGATTATATTATCGAAGTTAAAGAAGTGCATTTAGGAGAGCTTAATCGATTAGAAAAAACAAGTAAATTTGCAGGTGGAAAAGGGATTAATGTTTCCAAAGTATTAAAAAGAATGGGCGTGCAAAGTAAAGCGTTAGGTTTTGTTGGCGGTTTTACGGGTAGTTTCATTGAAACGCAATTACTTGCCGAAAAGATTGACACTGATTTTGTGAAAGTCGAAGAAGATACACGTATCAATGTGAAATTAAAAGCAGATACGGAAACAGAATTAAATGCAAGTGGACCAACAATCTCTGCAGAAAAATTCCAAGCGTTAAAGGATAAGATTGCTTCTTTAACTTCAGAAGATTTACTCGTATTAGCAGGAAGCGTTCCATCAACCTTACCGAAAACAACTTATGAGGAGCTTGTGAAAATTTGTCATGAAAACAATGTTTCATTTGTTGTCGATGCAGAAGGGGAGCTACTAAAAGCAGTCTTGCCGTATCATCCATTTTTAATAAAGCCTAATCATCATGAGCTAGGTGATTTGTTTGGAACAACGATTACGAATGCGCAAGAAGCAATCCCATATGGAAAAAAATTAGTAGAAATGGGTGCACAAAATGTAATTGTTTCCTTAGCGGGCGAAGGAGCTATATTAATTAGCCAACATGAAGAACTAATTAGTACAGTACCAAAAGGAGAAGTGCAAAGCTCTGTTGGTGCAGGAGATAGTATGGTAGCAGGATTTCTTGCTAAATATGTAGAGACACAGGATATGAAAGAATCCTTCCGCTATAGCATTGCTTCAGGAAGTGCTACAGCATTTTCGATAGGATTATGTACAAAGGAGAAGGTAGAGAGTCTCCTTCCACAAGTCCAACTACAAGCATAAAACGGAATTCATTTAACAAAATAGTAAGGTTGAAATAGAAAATTAATGAAAAAGGAGCGTTATGGGATGAAAATTACCGAATTATTAACGCAAGAAACTATCCTTTTAAATATTGAAGGAAATGGAAAGATTGATGCAATCAATCAACTAGTCGATATTCTTTATTCAGCAGGAAAGTTAATAGATAAAGAAACGTATAAAGAGGCTATTTTAAAAAGGGAAGAGCAAAGTACAACAGGTATTGGGGAAGGGATTGCCATTCCTCATGCAAAAACAAGTGCAGTAAAATCTCCTGCTATTGCATTTGGTCGATCTACTAGTGGGGTTGATTATGAGTCACTAGATGGGCAGCCTGCCAATCTATTCTTTATGATTGCAGCACCAGACGGGGCAAATAATACACATTTGGAGGCATTATCAAGACTATCAACTTTATTGCTAAAAGAAGAAGTTCGTTCGAAGCTGTTAAATGCTGCTTCTAAACAGGATGTTCTTGCAGTTATTGATAGCTATGATGTCGAGGAAGAATCACAAGAGGAAAATATAGCAGATAAAAAGAATTTCATAGTTGCAGTAACTGCTTGTCCTACTGGTATTGCTCATACTTATATGGCAGCCGATTCATTAAAAGCGAAAGCTGCTGAAATGGGTGTAGACATTAAGGTTGAAACAAATGGATCTGGCGGAGCGAAAAACGTTCTGACAGCAGAAGAAATTGAAAATGCAACAGCCGTAATTGTGGCGGCAGATACAAAAGTACAAATGGAGCGTTTTAATGGAAAACATGTGCTTGAAACCCCTGTTGCAGATGGTATCCGTAAACCAGAAGAATTAATTAATCGAGCTTTGAAAAAGCAAGCTCCAGTTTATCAAGGTGGTTCTGGTAGCTCTAGCGAAGGAAAAGAGGAAGGAAAAAAAGGGATTGGAGGCCAAATTTATAAACATCTAATGAGTGGTGTATCAAATATGTTACCATTCGTTGTTGGAGGCGGGATTCTAATCGCTATATCTTTTATGTTCGGTTATAACTCAGCTGATCCAAATGATCCAAGCTATAATGCGTTTGCAGCGGTTATTAAGTACATTGGTGGCGATAATGCTTTTGCCTTATTAGTACCAGTTCTTGCAGGGTTTATTGCAATGAGTATTGCTGATCGCCCAGGCTTTGCACCAGGTATGGTTGCCGGCTTTATGGCAGCACAAGGTGGTGCCGGATTCCTTGGTGGCTTAATCGGTGGTTTCTTAGCTGGTTATATAGTAATTGGTCTGAAAAAATTATTAGAAGTTCTTCCAAGATCATTAGAAGGTATAAAAACGATTTTACTCTATCCATTATTAGGAATTTTCTTTACCGGTCTTATCATGAATTACGTTATCATGGAGCCAGTTTCAGCAATCAATACAGGGATGACTAACTGGTTATCAAATCTTGGTACAGGAAATGCTGTTCTCCTTGGAATTATATTAGGTGCAATGATGGCTATAGATATGGGAGGGCCAATCAATAAATCAGCATATGTCTTTGGTACAGGTCTTATTGCTAATGGTGTTTTTGAACCAATGGCTGCAATCATGGCTGGAGGTATGGTTCCTCCACTTGCAATTGCGTTAGCAACTGTTTTATTTAAAAAGAAATTTACGAAACAAGAAAAAGATGCAGGCTTAACAAACTTTATTATGGGATTATCGTTCATTACAGAAGGTGCCATTCCATTTGCTGCAGCAGATCCATTGCGTGTTATTCCATCTGTAGCAATTGGAGCAGCAGTAACAGGCGGGCTATCCATGCTATTTAATATTGGACTAAGAGCACCACATGGCGGTATTTTTGTTGTTGGATTGGTTGATGGAAATCCGATGTTATACCTACTAGCAATTGTAATCGGTGCTGTTGTATCTGCGTTATTGTTAGGATTATTAAAGAAACCCGTAGAACAAAAATAGATGGAATGAACTATTAGATAGAGAGATCATCCACTTATTAAGCAAGTTGAGACTATACACATTACTGAATGCAGTGTGTATAGTCTCATTTTTGTATGTTTTTATAAGAGGTTGGGACAAATCTAAATAACTAATCTTTAAAGACGAACAATCTCTAATTTAGCTCTTAAATAAAGCTACTTTTTCATATCTGTTATTTATGGTTTTAAATATATTCAAGTGTAAAAACTAAGTCGTTCCATTGCGCCACAGACGGTCGCTTTCCGCGGGGAGGAATGCTCCTCGCTGCGAGGCCACTGAAAAAGTGAATTACCTGGTGAATCGGTAGTTACCAAACCATTCTAACTTAGTGTAGGCTTTTGTTTTCCGAGGCTTACCGCACGACTCACCGGGGCGAGCGCCGAGCCGCTTCACAGCTCACGCTCCTGCAGGGTCTCGGACTTTCTCGCATCTCCCGTAGGAGTCGAGCGGACACCTCTCCAAACTAACTTATTATTTGCTTTCAAATAAATATAACCTCATTTAATTTGCAGAACTAGACATTTTCAGTGCCCTCCTCGCTGCGCTGCGGGGTCTCAGCCTTTCCTCTATTTCCCGCAGGAGTCGACCGTCCTCCGCTCCATTTCACTTCATTTTTAAACCTTTTTCTAAAATATAAATACGAACGATCATGTAAACTTACCGCACAATCGTTAGTATTTATTGTTAGCTGAAATGTTTATGTCCCAGTCTCTTTTGTATGTTTTTATAAGTGTTTGTTTTTCAATAATAACAACCAATGAAGTACAATTATGTATGTGCCTTCATTGGTTAAATATTTATATAAACTTATTTTAATTCGTTTTTGTTTCATCAATGTGTTTTAAACGAAAGAAAGCAGCAACAGCAGCGATTAAAGTAATCGCGCAAAGCAAATAAAATTGAAAGTGCTCCATATGCTTCATTAAAATAGCCATAATAGGTGGTCCAGCTGCCACTCCAATAAAGCGCATACTACTATAAATGCTTGTGATGGTTCCTCTTTCTTCCTTTTCAATCCCTTCTGTTATTAAGGCATCAAGAGGGGGTAAGCTTCCTCCAATTCCGATACCTGCAAACGTAAGGAAGATAATAATGAACCACATTTTTTCTGAAAAATTGAGAGCAATTGTTCCAGTAATTATCGCTAGTAAGCCAATAAATGTTATCCAGCGCATTAAATTTTTGTCTTTTTTTATTTTTTTTCCAGTAATGTAGGAAGTAAGGCATAATGCTCCGAGCGGCATGGAGAGATATAGCCCTTTTTTAATATTTTTAATATGATAATGCTTTTCCAATATATCTGATAAATAAAACAGCTCCGCAAATAAAACGAACATAACAATAGCTCCAATAAAGAAAATGGCGTACAGCCATTTTTTGTCTTGGTGCAATATTTCTTTCGTATGTTGAATAAATTCTTTGAACGGTAAAGGCTTTTCTTTACTTTTTGGTGATTTAACAAAGATCATTATTAAAACGATGGAAATGAAACAAAAGACAGGAATAGACATAAAAGGGATATACCATATAAATCCTGCTAAAAATGCTCCTAGGATTGGACTAAGTACTTTTCCAAATGTATTGGCTGTTTCAATAATCCCTAATGTACTACTCACCTCTTCTTCGTTTTTAAATAAATCGCCTACTAATGGTAATACAATTGGGAATGCTCCAGCTGCACCAACACCTTGAAGTGCTCTTCCGAGAAGAATGACCCAATAGCTATTATCTATTAACCATGCAGCAATTCCTGAAATGACCCCACCAATCCCAGCGATAATTAAACTTGGAATAATCACCCGTTTTCGACCGATGTGATCCGATAAATAGCCTGCTACGGGTATCAATATTATCGCTAAAATAGAATATACAGTAATAATCATACTTACTTTAAAAGAGGATATATTCAGCTTTTGTTCAATTGATGGCAATACTGGAATCAGCATGCTATTTCCAAGGGTCATTACTAACGGGATGGAAGAAAGTGAGAATATCGACATTTTAGAAACCTTTACATTTTGTTTCTTAGTTGTCTTGTGCATTTTATTTGTAAGGTTACCTATTCTTTTTTCATCATTTACATGATCCATTTTCATTCTCCCTGCTTTCAAATAGTTAACTATAGTTAATATGTACAGGTGAGATAAAAATTAACGCGATTTTCTCCCTCCAAAAAATGGTTATTTCACTTTTGCCAAGTATGAGTAAAATGTTTGTGGGAGAATAAATATCCTTTTTGTCTAGTTGGGGGACGAGTCCCCCAACTAGACAAAAAGGCCACCAAGCGAGAGCGCGGTAGCTGGAAAAAATTAAGCATTAAAAAAG
>NZ_CATNHG010000102.1:0-34881 GCF_950097965.1 Bacillus sp. T2.9-1 | reverse complement strand
AATATTTTCCAGTAAATGGTTTAATATCTTACTGGGTTTCTTAAGTATTGTCTTTTTTAGGTATTGGTTGGCTTACAATTTCCAATTCCTTAGATTTTGGTACTTGACATATTACCGCAGGACTTTTTTCATTCCTTTGTTCCTTCCATTTTTTTATTAACAGTACAAACACAATCAAAATAGGAAATCCAAATTGAAAGTGAAGATGGAGTAGAAATATATCTACATGTAATCCTTCTACCAAATGATCGGAAAAATCTATCGTAATAAAGATTGAAAACATCGCTACTATACAGGATACCGGCATTGCAAAATAGCGAAATGGAATTTTAAAAATATACTCTATACCTTTTAAGCCTCCATATAAAAACACTGAACTTTTGATCAATATTCCTAGCATCATAATAAACACAACTAACACATCTATTCTTTCAAGAAATTCACCAATGCTAACAAGCCTTGCAGTAATCAATAATGGGAAATTTGCGCGGGTCGCTGTATTTTCTCCTAATGTAGCAATGATGAGAAAAACAGAGGACAATAAGATTACACTAGCAATAAATACACTAATTAAACATACCTTGCTAGCCGCTTTATAGTTTCCTATATTTGCCAAAATAACTGTAAATGCTATAAGCTCACCAAAAGGAAATGCAATAATGGAAGGTATGGTCGATTTAATAACTTCCATTATTCCACTGCTAAGAATTGGCTGTATATTCGTAAGATTTATTTTGCCTCCAGCGTATAATAAAATAAACAGCAAGAATACAAATACAAACATATAGGGGCTAAATATCTCTGCCGTTCTCCCTAAAACCTCAATTCCTAGATACAATATATAGCCAATTACTAACATGAGCGTAAATATCGTAAATTCGATAGGTGTTGCAGGAAGAATGGCAGTTGTGATTAGTTCCCCAAAGTCTCTAATAACCCTTGCAGAAATATAGATAAAATAACTTAGATAAACAAGAGCAAGAATTACTGCAACTTTTCGAGAAAAACAATATTCGATTATCTCATATATATTTTTCCCTGGTAGCAATGACATGAAATAAAGATAAAAACTCATAACAATTAAGCCGATAAACATTCCAATTAAAACAACTAGCCATGCATCTCTCTTAGCTTCCATTCCTATGCCAACTACGATAGAGCTTCCAAGAAGGAAATTAATAATCATCGTAAATATTTGTGTTAAAGATAGTTTTTCTGTCAACATAATCATTCAGCACCTTATTGGTTATAATTTTCATCAAGCGTTTAAATCAGCTATTTCATTGCTAGTTGTCATTTAAGCATCACTTCATCAGAAAATGTTATCTTCTTTATTATCAATCGCACTTTTTATGAACCGTGTTCCCTATAATCTCTATTGACCTTTTTCCTGGTGTTAGATCTGTTCCAATGTTTAATCATCATAATAAGCACCATTAGTGATGGTAAGCCAAATTGCAGAGGAATATGTAGTAGATAAGGATTAGACTGCAATCCTTCATTCATATGATCGGAATAATTCCGAGCAATTAAGGTTGTAAAAACACCAACCACGCAGACCATTGGAATGGCAAAATATCGAAATGTTTGATTAAAAATATATTCTAAAGCCTTTAATCCCCCATAAATATAGATACAACTTTTTACGAGTGTTCCTAGCATCATACAGAAAACAACAATAGCATCTATTCGCTGCAGGAAATTGCCGATTGAAACAAGCCGAGCCGCACTCAACAATGGAAAATTGGAGCGTAGGGCAATATCATGTCCTAAAGACAAAACAATCATCAGCGACGTTACTAGCAATAATAGACTTGATATAAGGACACTATAAATAATTATTTTCTTGCTGTATTTGGCATTTGATACATTGCTCAATATGTAGGTTAGAATAAGCAATTGTCCGTAGGGTCGTACAATTTCATAGGGAAAAATCATACTCCAGAGTGGCTTAACGCCATCCTTTAAGATTGGTCGAATATTAGAAAAATCGATGTTATTGCCCGCATACAAAAAAATAAACAAAAGTAGGATAAAGATAAATGCATATGGAGTAAAGATTTCCGCAGTTCTAGCAAGAACTTCCAATCCCAAATACATAATATATCCCATCACAATGACAAGCATGATTGTCGATACTTCAATTGGTGTTATAGGAAGTACCGTACTTGCAATTAACTCCCCAAAGTCCCTAATAATACGACAGCTATAGTAAAAAAAATAAAGAGCATAAACAATACTGAGGCCGATTGCAACTGGCCGTGTAAAACAATACTCAAACATCTCAAATAAATTTTTCCCCGGTGCCAAAGTCATCATATAAATAAAAAACAAGGTAATAATTACGCCTAATCCTAAAGCAATCAGAAGAACAATCCATGCATCCTCCTTCGCTTTTAATCCAAGGCCAATTACAATCGTACTACCAATTTGGAAATTAAAAATGACTGCAGCCAATTGAGTTAACGAAATATTTTCTTTTAACATGCTGTTACACACTTCCTTTTAGAAAAAGCGCAAGCGCCTTGGTCCCTTATGTATACAATTAAAAAACATGTACTTATATATACCTTGTGATGTTCTAAGTTTGCTTTCCAAGACTGTGTAGTTGTACCCTTCTTCTAAGAGTGAAAGCACACTAAAAATTAATCCGCTATTTAAAAGTGGTCTCTTAATCTAGATCAAGTGATCCTTCCATCAGTCGGTTTTTTCAGAATTTCCTCTTCCTTCGATGTCTCTTTTTGTTGGGATAGGATTCGTACTTCCAAAAAATCTACCTTGCTTCTATTTATTAGACTGTTACCTTACCGAATTAGCCTGAATACTTTGAACAAAACAGAATCTTTTAGCAAATACACTCAAATAATTAGATAATGTTCATCCTAGTATCTTCTGCTTTCCCTTTTTTTATTTTTCCATAAACGAAAATCCACAATGACAGACCAAACGAAGCCAAATATTGCAGTAAATACAATTGTAATTGCACCTGCCCCAACTTCCGCCTCATAAATTTTTTTAAAACATTTCATAAACCCTTCATGAAACACAATAATATCTAAGCCAACGGTCAAAATACCCATAGATGTAAATATTAATAGATAAGCAAAAGTTACCATTTAACCCTTCCTTTAAGTGCTTTGTTTATTAATGGTATTATCTTGTGAAATTTCTCCATTTTTATGCCTAATTTTTCATTTTTTATCTAAGATTAGTCTGTTTAGGCTTGCCACCCCTTACCCTTTTGCCAAATAAAAAAGCTGTCATCTACCCAATTTTTTGGATTAATGACAGCTTTATATTGAAATGGTATTATTTCTTTTTTTCTCTCATTTGATAATCAATGATTTCCCCATGATAAAAGCTTTTACGTGATAATCTTAAGTTTAGCTTTTTAGCCATTTGCTTCAGTTCTCTTTCTTCTCTTTCTGTAACTAAGCTAACTACCACTCCTGATGCACCAAATCTCCCCGTTCTACCGGAACGATGAATATACTGTGTCTGATCAGTAGCTAAATCATAATGGACCACATGCGTGATATTTTGAATATCAAGCCCTCTAGCTGCCACATCTGTTGCTAGCAGCATATTACGCTTTCCATCTCGGAAATCTTTTAATGATTTCTGACGCTCCATCTTATTCAAATCAGAATGCAAAATACTCGTTTGAATATTTTTATAGGTCAATTTTTCATGAATTACATTTAAATTGCCAATATCTTTTACGAACACAAGAATTTTCGCATTGTTCAAACGAGAGATTGGCTCTAAAAGTTTTACCTTATCTCGATATTCTGCTTGAAAATAAATATGCTCCACTTCTGCTGCATCAATCACCTTATCTTTTTTCACACGGATAATTTCTGCATCTTGAACAAGTTCCTTGGCAATATCTTCTGTATGTTTTGGTAAGGTTGCAGAGAATAAGACAACTTGTCTATCTTTTAAAGTGGCTTTTACAATTTGTCGGACAGATTCAATATGCTCTGATACCAATAATTGGTCCGCTTCATCTAGTACAACTGTTTTTACTTCGTGCATTTTCAATTTTTTCTGTTTAATCAGCTCTAACGCTCTTCCAGGTGTACAAATAACAAGATGAGGGTGTTTTTTCAGCTTTTCTAATTGTCTTTTTACATTGGCTCCACCAATAAACGAAGCCGAACGAATACCGCTACCCTCTCCCCATTTTTGTACTTCTGCCAAAATTTGCATAACAAGCTCTTGAGAAGAAGCAAGACAAATCGCCTGGATATTCTTTGAGTCCGTATCAATTTTATTTATAACTGGCAATAAATAAGCTAGTGTTTTTCCCGTTCCTGTTGGGGATTCAGCAATTACATCTTTTCCCTCCAATATAAGTGGTATGGATTGTGCTTGGATAGATGTCGCGTGTTTAAAATTCGCTTTCTCCCAGTTCTGCTGTATAAATGGTTTAAATGTATTCCAAAATTGCTGTTCTTTCATTTCGTTCTCCTTTTAAAAAAGTTAGACGAATTGCATCTAACTTTAAAATATGTCTTCTTATTATAAATTATTTACTGAAAAATTGATATGAAACCTTTTTTATTGAGGTAATATATATTTTTGATGGGGGTACGCTTACTTTGGATCACCCTCAATAAAAAAGGGGAAGCGTCCCTTAAGAAGCTTCCTCCCTCAACTTATATTAACGTTTGTTGTTTACCAACAGTTTGAAAAATATCGACTCGGTCTTTAATTTTCTTCATTTTCACATCTAATTCATGTGCTGCATCTGCTGCTTCCTTTAATTCATTAAGCAAATGTCTAGGAACATCTTTATCAAATTTATAATAGATTTTATGCTCTAGGCTTGCCCAGAAATCCATCGCGATTGTTCTAATTTGAATTTCGACACATACTTCTTGCATACCAGTACTTAAGAATACAGGAATACTGATGATTAAATGTAAGCTTTTATAGCCATTGGCTTTTGGATTTTTTATATAATCCTTCACCTGTAGGACCTTAATATCATTCTGTTTTTCTATAATGTTAAAAACTTCATAAATATCCGATATAAATGAACATGTAATACGGACTCCAGCAATATCGTGTATATATTTCTTCGCGTTTTCAATTGAAATTGCATGTCCTTTCCGATGTAACTTCTGCATGATTCCTCTTGGATCCTTAATGCGCGATTTTATATGTTCAATCGGATTATGATTATGAATAAATTGAAATTCTTCATTTATAATTTTTAATTTCGTATTTATCTCGTCTAGAGCAAAGTTGTATATGATTAAGCTATTTTTCCATTCATTTAGTTCATTTGATAATTCATTTAAATCAAAATGATTATCTTCCATATATGTTTTGAGGTGTTTTACGCTTTCCATCTACTAGTAAGTCTCCTTTGGATTCCGATAAACCTTTTCTGCGTCTACTCCGATACTCTTTAAAAACTCAATAATTTGGTCAATAGTTTTCATTTTCAACATCCACCTTTATATAATTCGAGCTATTTTCGGGTGTTGACTTGCACCGAATATATTTATATAGTAAACCAAAATGACCGGTCAGTCAAATATCATTTATATCCAATACTATTTTTTATTAAAAAAGAAACAGTACTCCCTTTAACCTTTATATACAAGACATTAAGAAAGGGAAATACTGTTCAATAAGCTTAATAGCCTTACTGACCAACCGGTGTATTAGATGAAAATTCCGTTTATAAAAATACTATTCTGCTGCTTCTGAAAACTGATTTTGATGTAGTTCATAATAAAATCCTCTTGTTTTCAATAATTCATCATGAGAACCTTTTTCGATAATCATTCCCTTATCTAAGACAAGGATCATATCTGCGTGTTTAATCGTATTAAGCCGATGGGCAACAACAAAACTAGTTTTCCCTTTCATCAAGCGCTTTAAAGCCTCTTGTATTTTCACTTCTGTAATGGTATCAATACTGCTTGTGGCTTCATCGAGAATAAGAATGGACGGATCAGCAAGGATTGCTCGTGATATCGATAACAATTGTTTTTGCCCCTGACTTATTCCATTTCCATTTGCAGAAAGAATCGTATCATACCCATCTGGGAGATGTTCAATAAAGCCATGAGCATTCGCCATTTTTGCTGCATCCTCGACTTCCTTATCGGTTGCGTTCAGTCTGCCGTATCGAATATTTTCCCGTATCGTTCCTTCAAATAAATAATTATCCTGAAGGACAAATCCCATATGTGAACGGAGGCTTTCTCTTTTTATTTTTGTTATATCATGACCATCCACCAATATACTTCCAGTTGTTGCATCATAAAATCTCGTAATAAGCTGGATAATCGTAGTTTTTCCTGCTCCTGTTGGTCCAACAAAAGCGATTGTCTCGCCAGGATTTACTTTAAAGTTAATATCCTTCAATATTTCCTTATCTGTCTCATAAGAAAAGGAAACTTGCTTGAATTGAACTTCTCCCTTTGTCTCTTTTATTTCGCTTGCCGTTTTCTCATCTTCTTCTTCTCTTTCCTCATCTAATACCTCAAATACTCTTTCCGCACCAGCAATTGCAGATAGTAAAGTATTAAATTGGTTAGATAAATCATTCAATGGCCGAGTGAATTGTCTTGAATATTCTACGAAAATAACAATTACTCCAATTGATACAGCACCTGACTTCAGTGCTAACAGCCCGCCAACTCCAACAATAATCGCATAGCTAGCATTATTTAACATATTCATTAGCTTTGGAATAAATCCTGAATATACTTGTGCCCAAAAAGCAGAATTCTTAAGTTTATCACTTTTTTCTTTCATATCATTAATCATTTTTTTCTCTAGGGAAAATGTTTTTATGATTTTTTGACCAGAAATGGATTCCTCGATAAATCCATTTAAGTCACCTAAGTTCTTTTGTTGCTCCTTAAATAACACACTCGTTCTGCTTGTTATCCATTTCATCCCCAAAAACATTACTGGAACAATTATTAAAGTCAGAACCGTTAACAACGGGCTTAGTATAAACATCACCACTACGGTCCCGATTAAAGTGATTATACTAGAAAAGATTTGAATAACAGAGCTATTTAAGGTGGAGCTTACGTTTTCAATATCATTGGTAACACGGCTCATTAGTTCCCCATGCTGTTTTTTGTCAAAATAACTTATCGGTAATTCATGAAATTGATGAAATAAATTTGCTCTTAGCTGAAAAACAGTTGTTTGTGATATTCCAATCATCCAATAGCTTTGTAAAAATAATGCAATGGAATTAAGAAAATAAATACAGCCAAGAAATAATAGCATTCCTGTAAATCCGTCTAAATTTCTATTTACAATAAAGCGGTCAATAGACATCCCTAATACATATGGTCCCAATAATCCTAATGCACAGCTTAGTGCAACCATCACTAAAACAAGAATCAGCAACCCTTTTTTTTGGGCCAGATATGCCCATAACCGATATAAAGTTTTCCCCATATTCTTTGGTTTTTTTCCTTTTTTAACAACTGTAGCATCTGGCTTTATATCAGGTTTAGGATAGTGAAATGGATCGGTTAGTTCCCTTTGCATTCTCCCACTCTCCTTCCCCTAGCTGTGATTCGACTATTTTTTGGTAAAGCTTGTTTGTTTTATATAATTGATCATGGGGAGCAAAGCTTACAATTTCCCCATTTTCTATTAGCATCACCCGATCTGCCTTCATAGCAGTAGATACTTTCTGGGTAATGAGCAGAAGCGTGCATTGATAAGAGGCGACTGCATCAAGCAGTTTTTTTTCTGTCTTCAAATCTAAAGCACTTGTACTGTCATCTAAAAGAAGAATACTTGGTTTTCTGACAAGGGCTCTTGCAATGGAAAGACGCTGTTTTTGTCCACCCGATAAATTAACTCCCTTTTGCCCAATTCTCGTATCGTATGTATTGGGCATTAACATAATTGTTTCATGTATTTGGGCATCCTTTGCAGCTTGCACCACCTCATCAAAGGTAGCATTGGGATTTCCCCACATAATATTTTCCTTAATCGTTCCAGTAAAGAGCATCGATTCCTGTGGTACATAGCCTATTTGCTTTCTTAGTGCATTTAATGAGTAGGAATCGATCCGTTTATCATCAATTAAGATCGTTCCTTCTGTTGGTTCATACAGTCTGGGAATCAATTGGAAAAGTGTTGTCTTTCCTGATCCTGTCGCTCCTAATATCGCAATTCTTTCTTTTGGCTGAATGGTAAATTGCAAATTTCCAATGGTGTTTTTTCTATTAGAAGGATAACAAAAGGATACATGTTGAAAATTAATTTTTCCTTTAATTTTTGAATTCCTATTTCCTTCCGGATTATCCGTATCCTTTTCTTCTATATCAATAATCTCTTGAATACGATCTGCTGAAGCCTTTGAGCGGGAGATAACCATTACTAACATACTGACTACAGAAATAGAAGAAGTTATCCTTAATGTGTAGTTAATAACCGCGACTACCTCCCCAATCTGAGCTTCACCAGTATTTATTTGCCCAGAACCAATCCAAAGTATCGCAATAATACATAAATTCATTGCAAAAAGTAAAAGCGGTACCGTTGTTTCCATGATTCTTAATGCTCTTTGTGTAAGATTTTTTAGCTCTTCACTTGTTTGTGTAAAACGATTTCTTTCGAATTGCTTCCGTATATAAGCACGAATCAATCGGACAGCTGTTAAATTTTCAAGCATGACACTATTAACATGATCCAACTTCTTTTGGACAGATTGAAAAAGCTTTCTCCCTATTTTGATTACCCAAATAAACATAATCACGATTAATGGAATGGTCACTGCCAGAATTAGTGCCAGCTCTACATTAACTAGAAAGGACATAACGATTCCGCCTACAATTAAAAGTGGTGCCCTTAATAAAAATCGCAATCCCATAAATATGGTGTTTTGTAATTGGGTAATATCATTAGTTAATCTCGTAATCAAAGAGGAGCTTGCAAAAACATTACTACTTGAAAAGGTAAAATATTGAATGATTTGATATAGCTCATTCCGAAGACTATAGCCAAAATTCTGACAAACATGGGAAGAATAAAACGTATTTATGATTCCCGCAGCAAAGGCTACAAGGGAAAATACAATTAGCAGCCCTCCCCAAATTAGGACAACTTTTGTATCTTGATGAGCCAATCCATCATCAATAATTTTTGCCATGATTAATGGTTGAACTAATTCTACTGCAAGCTCTGTTAACATAAGAAAAAGAGCAATTGTTATACTTAGTTTATATACTCGAAGTCTACCAAATATTTTTGACATTATTCCCTCCAGCCTTTGTCCTGATTGGTTGAAATATCCGTCCTTTCCAACCATCGATGAAATTTCTTTAGGTTTACTAAACATTATTTTTATCATACCTCTTTTTAGTCAGTTAGAAAACACTAATTTTCATCCTTCAGAAGAAGATTTCGGGAGTATTTAGGGGGAATTTTTCGTTAGATTGTGCTAGAAAGACATTGTTTTATTTTATTGGTGACGTCTCCACACGCAATCAGATTATAATTATCCAGTTACAGATACTTTTGTTACCACTCATTACGGTATCTATTCTGAAACAAGATGTAGAATTTTTATCTGTTACTCTTTTGATTGTTTATTTAAAGAAGAGGGATTAGAGAGTGGCTCTCTGTTACCTTGTCACTCCTTTTCTCTCGCTTTCGGGCTTAGAGAGCCGCTCTCTCTTTTCCTTTCTACACTTAAACACTTATCACTAGCAATCCCCCTACTCACTAAAAAAAGAACGACGTTGCCAAAATAGGCTCAGTCGTTCTTTTTTTATTAGTTTGCACCTGTCAATGACCATTTATATAGTTCATTATGGAAACCGAAAATCTTTGGTCCTCCAAATGCTACATCTTTCGATACTGCTGCAAAGTCATAGTCAGAATATAATGTAAAGATTGGCAGTTCTTCACTCCAAATTTCTTGAAGTTCATTATAAATCTGTTTACGTTTTTCTGTATCTGGTTCTTGTTTTCCTTTTTCAAGTAATTCGTCTACCTTTGGATTGTTATACATCGTGTAGTTGCTTGATCCACTTGAACCATATATCGTAGTTAAATCTGGATCAATTGTATTAGTAAAACCAATTAACATTAAATCATAATCTCCAGCTTTCGCTTTTGACATAATAGTTGGGAAATCATACGTTGTCGTATTAAGCTTTAAGCCAACCGCTTTTAGATTTTCTGCAATAATATTTGCTGATTGCTCACGTACTTTATTTCCGATTGGTACAACGAATTCAATCGTCTTATCGAAATCCCATCCGGCTTCTTCTAATAGTTGCTTCGCCTTTTCTGGATCATATGTGTATGTTTCTAGATCTTTATTCAGGTATGGACTGATAGACGTATAAGGTCCGTCTATAATTTCTCCTTCCCCTTTCAGCAATTGATCAACAATCTTTTGACGGTCGATTGCATATGCAATTGCCTGTCTCACTTTTTGGTCTGACATTGTATCCATATTAAAACTCATGTTTTGATATCCATACGTTTTCTCTGTTTTTGTGGTTACATTATCAAAGCCTTCTACTGTTTCAAAATCTTGAACTGCTATTTTCCCGATACCTCCGGCTGCATTCATATGAATCTCCCCTGTTTGTAATTGGGCTACAAGGTTTGCAGCTGGCATGATTTTCACGAATAATTTATCTAATTCTACTTCTCCTAAATAGTAGTCATCATTTTTCGCATATTCGATATACTGATCTTTCGCATACTTAACAAATTTGAAAGGTCCATTGGTTACAGTTGGACTCATCATGAAAGGATCTTTTTGTAAATTTTCTGGTGCTACGTCCTTTAGTATATGTTCTGGTAGAATCATAAATTTTGATCCTAACTGTTCTTTTACCATATTCGGATCAACAGGTTCCTTTGTTTTAAATTGAATTGTCTTATCGTCAACAATCGTTAAAGAAGGTATTTCTGTTACACCGTCTGGAAGTTTTCCATTTACCGTTAACCCGTCTAATTGGGTTAAATAAGCTCCAACAGCTGTTTCAGTCTTTGGATTGGCAACTAAATTCAAAGTAAAGGCAACGTCTGCTGAGGTAACTGGCGTGCCATCTGACCAATTTGCATCCTTATTAATCTTTATTGTAAATGTTTGATTATCCTCTGTCTCAAACGATTCTGCTAGTTTTGGTGTGAATTCTAATGGTGCCGTCATTTCTAGGAAAGTATCAAACATAAACTTTTCTAACCATGCTGCTGCAATATCAGAAGAGTTTATTGGATTAAAGCTTACTGGAGCATTTACTAGGCCGAGATACATCGTATTTTCTTTTGACCCTCCACTTGTTGATGCTGTATTATTTGCACCAGCACATGCTGAAAGCAACAATAATATCACAATGGAAAACATGCTAAATATTGTTTTAAATTTTTTCATGATTTTTCCCCCGTCTATTTTCTATAATGTTAGTAAATAACAAACTCCATTATTTAAGGCTCTTCGGATCCATTGCATCCCTTAATCCATCTCCCATAAAGTTAATAGATAAAACGGCAAGTAATATCATTACTCCAGGAGGAATCCATAACCAGGGCTGCGTTGCTAGTACTGTAATAGATTGAGCTTCGTTTAACATATTTCCCCAGCTTGCTGTTGGAGGCTGAACGCCCATTCCAAGAAAACTAAGGGAAGCTTCCATAATAATGGCAGAAGCAATACCAAATGTAGCATTTACTAAAATAGGTGCAATACAGTTTGGTAGAATATGCTGAAATACAATTTTAGGCGTTGAATAGCCTAGGGCAACCCCCGCTTTTACATAATCCATTTCTTTAATTGTTAGTACACACCCTCTTACTAATCTGGCGATTGACGGCCAACCAAGCAAGCCTAATACCAAAATAACGTTAAAAAGACTAGGTCCCATTATACTTACAAGGACTAAAATAACCATTAAATACGGAAATGACATAAATATATCTGTAATACGCATGATGACCATGTCTACCCATTTTCCAAAGTATCCTGCAATCGCTCCTAGAATGGTACCAATGGCAACATAGATTGCAACTGCCCCTACTCCTACTGATAAGGAAACTCTAGCAGCATATAATAGGCGACTAAACAAATCTCTGCCCACTTCATCTGTACCAAGGATATTCACAGCAGAAGGAGGTGCCGCAAATTCTCCATCTACCGAATATGGATTATGTGGTGCAATTACTGGAGCAAAGACTGCAATCAAAACCATTAATGAAAAAATAATCAGCCCACCAACTGCTAGCTTATGTTTAAAAAAACGCTTTGTAATTAGTTTCAGGTAGCTTTCTTCATTCCCCAACTGTTCTTGAACAGGAATCACCACATTATTTACTGGTAAATCCGTATCCATTTTCACATTAGGAATACTCATGTTCACTCCCCCTTAGTTATACTTTATTCTTGGATCCACAACAGCATATAAAATATCAGTAATCAAATTAGAGAAGAGTACAGCAAGTGCTGCGATAAAATTTATCGCCATTAATGTTGGATAGTCCCGTGATGAAATGGACTGAATCGTTAATTGCCCTAAACCAGGCCATTGAAAAATTTGCTCTGTTACTACTGCCCCACCAATTAAAATCGGTATCTCCATCCCAATAATAGTAATAATAGGAATAAGCGCATTTTTTAATCCATGTTTGTTGGTAACGATAAATTCCTTTAATCCCTTCGCTCGAGCAGTCCGCAAATAATCCTGCCCCAATACTTCTAGCATGCTACTTCTTACATAACGGACTGTACTTCCTGCAATGGCAGTCCCTAATATAGCTGCTGGCATAATAAGGTGAAATAATGTATCAGCAAATCCACCGTTGCTACCAAGTGTAAACATCCCACCTGTAGGTAAAATATTTAAAACGAGAGCAAAAACATAAATACTTCCTAATCCTAAGAAAAAGTTAGGAATAGATACACCTAAAAAGGAAAAGGTAGTTGTTAAATAATCAATCCACGAATACTGCTTGGTGGCACTTAAGATTCCAATTGGAATGGCAATGATATAAGCAATAATTAAGGCAGTGCTCATAAGAAGTAAGGTTGGCCCAACTCTATTTAGCACTAAGTCCAATACTGGTTCATACGTGGTATAAGAAAATCCAAAATCTCCTTGAAGAAGATTTCCGAGCCATCTAAAGTACTGAATGTAAATAGGATCATTAAGTCCCAATGCTTCTTTCTTCGCATCGATATCTGCCTGGGTTGTATCTGGATTAATATACATATCCACAGGGTTACCTGGAGCTAGGTTAATAATGAAAAAGTTAAAAACAGTTACTCCCAGCAACACTGGAATGGCAATTAATAATCTCCTAATAATATATTGAAACAATCAAATCTCCCTCCTTTAATTTAGTGGAAAATGGCAGGCGACTGAATGATCTGTAGCATTCAATAGCGGCTCCTTCTCCTTACAAATAGCTTGAGCCATTGGACATCTTGTATGAAATCTACAGCCCTTTGGTGGATTTGCTGGACTTGGAACATCTCCTTCCACGACAATCCTTTCTCTATTTCGAAGATGGGGATTAGGAATAGGATAAGCACTTAACAATACTTTCGTATAGGGGTGCTTGGGATTTTTAAAGATTTCTTCTGTTTTTCCAATTTCAACGATTTTTCCTAGATACATAACAGCTATTCGATCACTTATATATTTAACTGCTCCTAATCCATGCGCGATAAATAAATAGGTTAAGTTAAATTCCTTTTGCAAATCTTTTAATAGATTTAACACCTGTGCTTGAATAGAAACGTCCAATGCTGACACTGGTTCATCACAAACAATCAATTTCGGATTTAGCATAAGCGCTCTAGCAATGCCAACCCTTTGTCTTTGACCACCAGAAAATTCATGAGGATATCTACTTTTATGAAATTTAGTTAATCCTACTATTTCAAGTATTTGGTCTACCTTTTTGTTTGCCTCTTCTTTCGTGGCAAGTCGATGGGCAATTAATGGTTCTGCCAATAAATCGCCTATTCGCTTACGTGGATTAAGAGAAGAATAGGGATCCTGAAAGATTATTTGCATCTCCGTCCTAATTTTTCTTAATTCCTTATGCTGAATTGTCGCCATATCCTTTCCTTCAAATAACACTTTTCCGTCTGTCGGTGGATCAAGCTTTACGATTGCTCTTCCTGTAGTGGATTTCCCACAACCAGACTCCCCGACAAGGGAAATGGTTTCACCAGGATAAATCGAAAAATTAAGCCCATCCACCGCTTTGACATGACCAACTGTTTTCGATAAAATCCCCTTCTTAATTGGATAGTATTTCTTTAGGTTTTGAATTTCTACTAACGGTTGTAGTTGTTTGAATATTCCGTCTTTTATAGGTAAAGTTTCTATGCTCATACAGTAACCTCCCTCTCTTCATTTGACATACTCTCTTGCTGTTTTTCCTCATATAGCCAACAACGAACTTTATGATTTCGTTTATTGTCTATGCTAATATGGGGAGGTTTTTCGGCAATGCATTTTTCAGTCACGTAAGGACATCGTGTGTGAAACCTACAGCCTTTAGGCATTTGCTGCAACGTTGGAACAGAACCGGGAATGGAATATAGCTTTTCCTGAGCATCATACTCTAGGTGTGGGATAGAGTCGATTAAGCCTTTCGTGTAAGGATGCTTCGGCTCATCAAAAAGAGTAAAGACATCTGCTTCTTCTACTACTTGTCCCGCATACATGACAATTACTTTATCTGCCATTTCTGCAATTACACCTAAGTCATGTGTAATCATCATAATAGCTGTCTCTGACTCATTTTTTAAGCTTTTCATTAATTCAAGAATCTGTGCCTGTATCGTTACATCTAATGCAGTAGTTGGCTCATCTGCAATTAATAGCTTAGGTTTACAAGATAGCGCCATCGCTATCATTACCCTTTGTCGCATTCCTCCAGAAAGCGCATGTGGATATTCATCTATAATTACCTCCGCTCTCGGAATACCTACTTTCTTAAGCATTTCTACCGCATAGCTTTTAGCTTTCTTAGCATTTAAACCCATATGTAAACGAATCAATTCCACCATTTGATTACCAATTGTAAAAACTGGATTTAAAGAGGTCATTGGTTCTTGAAAAATCATAGATATTTCATTTCCTCTAACCTTACGCATTTCTGCTTCGGTTAATTTTGTTAAATCATTTCCATTCAGATTAATCGAACCGTTTTTGATATATCCATGTTTTCCTAGCAACCTCATAATGGATAAAGAAGTTACACTTTTACCACATCCAGACTCTCCCACAATACCAATGGTTTCACCTGGTTGAAGCTGAAATGAAACCTCCTCTACCGACACAACCTCTCCCTTATCCGTCCGAAAAGCCGTTTGCAGTTTATCCACTTCTAAAATATTCTCCCCCATACTTCCCCTCCTAAATATAAAGCGTAAGCGCCTGGTTATCAGCGTACAAACTGGAAGAACACGTTCTTTCGATAAAGGAAACACAGTGAACGTTAGTGAACTGATGTTGACTACGCAAAAGAGGTGATCAGAAGTTTGCTAGCTGATAGGCGCTGGAGCTAGATTGGTCTCTAACTTAGAATCTTAATCCCTGTTATTTCGTAAAGCGTAAGCGCCTGGTTATCAGCGTACAAACTGGAAGAACACGTTCTTTCGATAAAGGAAACACAGTGAACGTTAGTGAACTGATGTTGACTACGCAAAAGAGGTGATCAGAAGTTTGCTAGCTGATAGGCGCATACTACTTAGAGAATGCTAGAATCTAATTCTAGTTTTATATAGTAGAACTATTTACTAAGGCCTCCGTCTTTTCTGCATTCGTATAATAATCTACCAAGCTTAAAAATATTTTAGCTGTATGAAGCAATGCCCTTTCATCAAAAGTGAATTTTGGATGATGATGAGGATACACAGCATCAATTTCTTCATTTCGAGCTCCAACCGAAAAGAAACATCCAGGACGATTTTGCAGATAGTAAGAAAAATCTTCTCCACCCATGCCTGGTTTTTCTATTTTTACAAGCTTGCTTTCTGGTAAGACGTCGATCAAACACTTTTCTAAAATATTCGTTTCATCTGCCGTATTAACAGTAGATGGATAGCCTTTTGCATAATTAAATGCATATTCTGCATGAAATGCTTTACATACACCACTAATCAACTGCTCCATCTCTTCCTCAATCAGGGACCGAACATCCTCATCGAATGTGCGGACTGTTCCAGTTAGTTCAGCCGTATCTGCTATGACGTTCCCTGCATTTCCTGCATGGAATGAACCGATCGAAATTACTGCAGGCTTTTGCGGGTTAACCCTTCTACTCACAATATGTTTTAACTGATTAGCAATTTGGGCACCAACTGCAACAGAATCAATCGTTTGATGTGGAGAAGCACCATGTCCACCTTTTCCTTGGATTTTTAATTCAAAGGCGTCACTTGCAGCTGAAACAGGTCCTATTCCATAAAGAACACTTCCTAGTTCAGCACCAGAAGCTAAATGAGCACCATAAACAACATCGACCCCATCTAAACACCCATCTTCAATCATCGCAATGGCTCCCCCTGGCGGCAATTCTTCAGCATGCTGATGTAGCAGCACCACATTTCCAGCTAAGTCATCCGCATTCTCTTGTAGAACCTTCGCTACAGCTAATAAGGTAGCGGTATGCCCATCATGTCCACATGCATGCATCACACCTGGTACCTTCGATTTAAAATCAACGTCTTTCTCATCCTGAATAGGCAATGCGTCAAAGTCTGCTCGTAAAGCAATCGTTTTTCCTGGCTTTGCCCCATAAATTTTGCCGACAACTCCGTTTCCACCGACATTCCGTCTGACCTCAATACCGAAGCTTTCTAATAAGTCACCAATCATTTTACTTGTATTTACTTCTTGAAAAGACAGCTCTGGATTTTCGTGTAAATATCGTCTCCACTCTACCATTTGGTCATACATTGCTTCGATTTCTTTGTACCATTTATCTAACATCTATTAATCGCTCCCATCCCATTTATTTTTCGAAAATGCCTTTTTATCGAACTGGTTCAGCAAGATTTTCTTTCACCTGTGACGATACATAATTATCGACAATACTTAGGAACGCTTTTCCAGTATTAATCATTGCCCTTTCATCAAAATCGAACATTGGATGATGGTGAGGATAAGCTTTTCCATCTGCTACCTGTGCCCCTGTATGAAAAAACATGCCCGGCTTTTCAAGCAAATAATAGGAGAAATCCTCTGCCCCCATAATTGGTACGGAACGAACTAACATATTCTTATCAAGTGAATCTTCAATGACCTTTTCAAAAACCTCTACTTCTTCCTCATGATTATAAACTGCAGGGTAACCCTTAATATAATTAATCTCACAAGTAGCCTGCATACTTTCGCAAATTTCATTTGCCATTAATTTAATTTCTTCTTCCATAAATAAACGCAAATCTTTATCTAGCGTTCTTACAGTTCCTGTCATCACCGCAGTATCGGCAATTACATTTTTAGCATTTCCTCCATGGAAGGAACCTATAGACAATACAACAGGATTTAATGGATCAACCCGTCTACTAGCAATATATTGTAACTGGCTTACTAATGCAGTACCGATAGCAATAGCATCCACCGTTTCATGGGGAGCAGAACCATGTCCGCCCTTTCCTTTAATCGTAATTTCAAAAGCGTCGGCTGCCGCCTGGGAATAGCCTGGTTTATAATAGTACTTTCCTAATTCATTTAGAGAAGATAGATGGGAGCCATAAACAACATCTACATCTTTTAAACAATCATCTTCAATCATCGCCTTTGCTCCACCTGGCGACATCTCTTCTGCATGCTGATGAAGCAATACAATATTTCCTGTAATACTGTCTCTATTATCTTGAAGAACCTTTGCCACTGCTAATAAGGTGGCGGTATGTCCATCATGCCCACATGCATGCATGACACCAGGGACCTTTGATTTATATGGTACATCCTTTTCATCTTGAATTGGTAGAGCGTCAAAATCAGCACGCAATGCAATTGTTTTTCCAGGTTTCGCACCATAGATTTTTCCAACAACTCCTCTACCGCCTACATTTCTCCTTACCTCAATACCGAATCCCTCTAAAATTTCAGCAATCATTCTTGGTGTTTCCACCTCTTGGAAAGATAGTTCCGGGTACTGGTGAAAATGCCTTCTCCATTCAACCATTTGATCAAACATCTGCGCTAATTCACTATGCCATTTTTTTAACATACTACCCCTCCTAATAATTTTGCTCTTAATAAGGCATACCTCCTGAGAAGAAAAAATGGAGCTTAAACCAATACTTCATTTCGATTTCTTTTATATTAACGGTAATTTCCAATAAAGTATAATAAGAATTTTTAATCATCGAAATATTCAGAATTAAATTTATAACTGCTACATTTTTATCAAATCTTTCTATATAAAGGTTGTTATCGTTTACAATTTTCTTTTCTTATAGACGAAATGACATTCCTAAATTCTATAAAAAAAGGCTGGCACAAAACTAAATAACTAATCTTTAAAGACGAACAATCTTTAATTTAACTTTTAAATAAAGCTACTTTCTCATGATAGTTATCTATGTTTTAAATATAGTTAAGTGTAAAAACTAAGTCGTTCCATTGCGCTACAGACGCACGATGCGCCGGGGAGGAAGCTGAGCCTCCTCCCATGCGCTGCGGGGTCTCAGCCTTTCCTCTATTTCCCGCAGGAGTCGAGCGTCCTCCACTCCATTTCACTTCGTTTTTAAACCTATTTCTAAAACAAAAACGCGAATAATCATGCGGATTAATCACATAATTGTTCGCGTTTATTACTAGATGAAATGTTTATGTCCCAGCCTCTTTCGTAAATTCCTATAAGACTTTACTTAAGAAGGATATTGTTCGCTCTTCCTTAGGATTACTAAATAGCTTTACTGGAGTATCTTCTTCTACAATATATCCTCCATCCATAAAAATAACTCGGTCGCCAACCTCTCTAGCAAATCCCATTTCATGTGTTACGACAATCATTGTCATTCCTTCCTTTGCAAGATCCTTCATTACTTCCAATACCTCTCCTACCATTTCTGGATCTAGGGCAGATGTAGGCTCATCAAATAACATAATACTTGGTTCCATCGCTAAAGCTCTTGCAATTGCTACACGCTGTTTTTGTCCACCTGAAAGGGAATCAGGATATACTTTTGCTTTATCCTCTAAGCCCACTTTCTTTAATAACGCCAGTGCCTTTTCCTCGGCCTCTTCCTTCGATACTTTCTTTACCTTCATTGGAGAAATCATGATATTTTGCAGAACCGTTTTATGGGGAAATAAATTAAACTGTTGAAATACCATGCCTACATCCTTACGAACTTCATTAATATTAGTTGTCTTATCGGTAATATTCTTCCCTTTAATGTGAATGGTCCCATCTGTTATACTCTCTAATAAATTGATACAACGTAGAAAAGTAGACTTTCCAGATCCAGAAGGGCCAATAATAACAACTACCTCTTGAGGGTTAATCGTTATACTAATATCCTTCAATACTTCATTATTTCCAAAAGACTTTTTCAATTTATCTACAACAATCATTCTGTTTTCAACCTTCTTTCCAAACGAGTTAAGAAGAAGCTTAATGTTAAAGTTAGAACTAGGTATATAACAGCTACTGTTAAATATGGCTCCCAAACTCGATTATATTGCCCCATCATGAGCCTTGCATAATACATTAACTCCGGTGCAGCTATAACCGCTGCTAAAGAGGAATCTTTAATCAAAACGATAAATTCATTGCCAAGTGGTGGGATCATTCGTTTTACTGACTGTGGCAGGATTATGTAGCGCATTGCCTGTACATGGGTCATTCCTAAAGACCTTGCAGCTTCCATCTGTCCGCGGTCAATAGATTCAATTCCGGCTCGAAAAATCTCTGCAATATAAGCAGCCGCGTTTAGCGATAATGCGACTATTGCTGCTACCATAGCATTTGTAGTGTTCAAGAATAACGGGATGAACCCAAAATGAATAATTAAGATTTGTACAAAAAGGGGCGTTCCACGGAAAACCGCAATATAGCAGCGAAACGGAAGGGAAATCCACTGATTTTTTGCTATTTTCCCAAGACCAATTAATAATCCTAAAATGGTCCCAAACACAATTGCATATAAGGATAATTGAATGGTTACTAATATACCTTTTTTAAATAAATCAGCATATTCCCAAATTATCGTGAAATTAAAATCCATTACTTCTCCTCCAAAAAACAGTATTACTGCTATCCATTTACTTTTTAAGTAATAGAAAACCTCAAATTTCTTTAAAAAAAGGTACTCAGAAGGACCTTCCCTCACTTAGCTACAATATGGAAGAAATTTGTGCTCCCTAATTGTTCAAGCGGGGAAATGCCTATTTTTGAGTACCCTTCCTCATCTGTAATATTTCTATTGTTGTGCTTTTAAATTTTCAATATCTGGTTCCTGACCAAACCATTCTTTATATATTTCTGCATATTTTCCATTATCTAAAATCGCATTAAGCCCTTCGCTTAAATCCTCCACAATTTCGCTTCCTTTAGGGAACATGAAACCATAATATTCAGATTCGAATCCTTCCTTATCTTCAATAACCGTAAAGTTATCCTGTGGATTATTTTTAGCATAGGTTTCTAGTACTGCATTATCTGCAACAACTGCATCTGCACCATTATTTTTCATTTCAAGAATAGCTAAATTATTATTCTCAAATTTTTTCACTTTCTCATTGCCATTTCCTAATAGTGCATCCACTGCATCTGCACCTGTTGTTCCTGCTTGAACTGCTACTGTCTTATCTACCAAATCAGCAGCTTTTTCAATATCCGTTCCTTCTGGAGCTAAAATTTTATTAGTACTTTCAAAATAAGGAATAGAGAAATCATAAGATTTTAATCGGTCATCGTTAATCGTAATGGCAGATAAACCTACATCTGCTGTTCCATTTTCTAATTCCGCAAAAACAGGATCCCATCCAACATTAACAATTTCAAAATCATATCCTGCTTCTTTTGCAGCAGCAGTGAAAATATCCACATCAAAACCTATAATCTTGTCTTTATCCATGTATTCAAATGGTGCATAGGCCGCGTCGGTTACTACTCTCAATTTCTTTTTGCCTTCTTCATCACTATTTGATTTTTCTGAGCTTGTACCACATGCAGCTAGAACTAGTACTATCGACATAAATAAAGCAAATAAATACCCTTTTTTCTTCAATGTAATTCCCCCTCTTTTGATGTAAAATTTTATATTTATATAATATAGAATTTTCCGATAATAACAGATAAAAAAACTCTTCCATAACCAATCTTATCTTAATATATCTATCTTTTGTAATGCATTTATTATAACTTTTTGTTAATTTATATACAAGAAAACTTTTTAAAATTTCTCAAGATTTGAATAATAGACATAAATTAAAAGAAGAAGCCCCTTTTCAAATAAAGATTTGAAAGTTGAACTTCTTCTTTTTCAAAAAATTTTCCTATTCTTTTCCCTGCATCCTCTAATATTTCTTTGCTATAGCATTATCATTTCCGCGTTAAATTATTGAAAAAATTCTTCGTAAATTGCCTTTACCGCTTTTTTTACGACTGTTTCTTTCACGCCGAACATCATACTTACTTCTGATGATCCTTGGTTTATCATTTCAATATTTACTCCTGCTTCTGCAAGTGCTTTAGATGCACGGGCATTTGTACCAACATTATGACGCATGCCTTCTCCTACAAGCATGATAAGTGCTAAATCATGCTCTACCTTTATCTCATCTACATGTAATTCATCGGAGATTTTTGCTAATATTTCTTGTTCGCTTTTTCCAGTTAATTGATCCTGACGCAAAACAATTGTTAAATCATCAATCCCAGACGGCATGTGTTCATAAGAAATATGATACTCCTCTAATATGGATAGGACTTTTCTTGCAAAGCCAACTTCACGATTCATTAAGTATTTACTAATATAAATAGAACAAAATCCCTTATCATTAGCAATTCCAACTACCGGTCCATTTGTATTGCTTCTTGATGCAACAATTCTTGTTCCTGGTGCTGAAGGATTATTCGTGTTTCTTACTTGTACAGGAATTCCTGCACGGTAAGCCGGTATAAGTGCTTCCGCATGGAATACAGAAAATCCAGCATAAGACAATTCACGCATTTCCCGATAGGTTAACTCCTTTATTTCTTTTGGCTGTTTAACAATGGAAGGATTGACGGAGTATACTGCATCAACATCTGTGAAGTTTTCATATAAATCCGCCTTCACTCCATTTGCAAGAATCGCACCAGTTATATCGGAGCCGCTCCTTGAAAAAGTAACAACTTTTCCTGATTCGTTGTATCCAAAAAAGCCTGGGAAAACAATAATGTTCTTTTGTTCCCTTAAAGTGAATAGTCGATCATATGATTCAGCAAGCACCTGAGCGTTTCCAGGATGATCACTTACAATTAAGCCCGCTTCTTTCGGACTAACATAGATTGCATCTAATCCTCTATCTTTAAAAAAGTGTGCAACTAATTTTGCATTATTATCCTCGCCACTAGCTTTCATCGCTTCCATAAAAGCATCTTTATCAGCGGAATTATTTATTAGTTCTAATAAATCTCGTTTTATATTTGCTATGATATCACTGGAAAGATCCAATTCTTTGGCAATATTTGCATACCTGGCTAACACTTCCTCTAAATAAGGGGAAGGGCTATCCCCATTTATGACAGCTGTTGCGCATTGGATTAATAAATCTGTAACCTTCGTATCTTCTTCATATCTTTTTCCAGGTGCAGATACAACAACAATCCTTCTCTCCTTATCTGCTTTAACTATTTGCAATACTTTTTCCAATTGATTCCCCGTAGCTAATGAACTACCCCCAAATTTGACAACCTTCATTTCGACAACTCCCACTAATTGTTAAATAGTAATAATTTTCAAAATTATTCACTATCGCTATTATCACTATTTCACACTAAATAATCAAGTGCTATCCTTTCTAAAAATACATTTGTATACTCTAGAAAAACAAATGCATTTTAATTATTTTTCACAAGAATTCCAATAAAAAAGTATGAAAATCCTCCATTGGTAATTTCAGTTAATTATTCACTCCTTTGCAACTCTACAACCACTACATTACAGTCTTTTCTTGATAGATACCTCTTCTTCTTTTATTAAACATCGAACATCTGTTGGAAAAAAACATCCAAAATACTTTCTTTTATGTAAATTTTACGTTAAACTAATATTTAGTTAAGCGAAATTGTTTGTGCTGTTTTTTACAATCTCCTCGTCCTTCCTTTCGAATTCTCTTTCCATCCTAGATGGAGGAGGCCTTTAATGAAAAATTTTCTACTATATTAGAAAGAAGTGTTTTTACAAAATGGAAAACCAACAATATTCAAAACGCAATTTAGGAATCATGTGGTTTGCCAACTTTTTTATAAGTGCCTGTATGACCATGGTTCTCCCATTTTTATCGCTTTATATTGAATCCTTTGGTCAATATTCGCCAGAATTTGTTCAACATTGGTCAGGACTTTGTTTCTCTGTCACCTTTGTAGCAGCGTTTTTATTTTCGCCAATCTGGGGAAAAATTGGCGATAAGTTTGGCAGAAAAACAATTCTTATCATCTTGGCAATCGGGCTTGGTATATCGATATTTCTTATGAGTTTCGCTAATTCTGTATGGGAAGTTTTTATTCTTCGGTTCTTCACAGGATTTTTTACTGGCTTTATCCCAATGTCTCAAGCATTTATCTCCACTCAAACACCAAAAAAAGTTGCGGGAAAAGTGTTAGGAACATTACAAACAGGAAGTATTACAGGGGCATTGATTGGTCCATTGCTTGGAGGCGTCTTAGCAGATAGCTTCGGCTATGGAGCGACTTTCCGATTTACCTCACTTGCAATCTTTATTTCTGCCATTCTAGTATTTACGACGAAAGAATTTGTTCTCCCTGTTCAAAAGGGTACGAAAAGCAGTTATACAAGCAAAGAGGTATTAGCCCATATTCTTAAGAATCCTGTTTTCATCACCGTACTACTTATCTCGGCTTTTATTCAAATTGCCCATTTTAGCATCCAACCAATTCTTTCTCTATATGTCAGTGACTTGCACGGACCTGAGAACATTGCCTTTTTCGCTGGATTAGCTTTCTCAGCAGCAGGATTAGGTAACTTGCTAATGGCAAGGAAATGGGGAGAAATGGGAGATCGCTCAGGTCATCTGAAAGTACTTGTTATTCTCTTATTTATTGCTGGGATCATTTATTTTCCAGGGGGATTTGTTAATCAATACTGGCAATTACTTATTATCCGCTTTATTCTTGGTGTAGCGATTGGTGGAATGGTTCCAGTACGTATAGCTTATATTCGTCAAGAAGTACCAATTGCCATGCAAGGAGAAGTAATGGGGTATGAAACAAGTCTCCGTTTTCTCGGAAATATTATCGGCCCTGCTCTTGGTGGAATAATCGCTGGTAATTTTGGTTTCTCCATGGTATTCTTTTCAACCAGCTTTCTCTTATTAGCAAGCGGTATTTTTCTTTTTGCAATGATGCATCGACATCCTAAGTTATCGAAACAGTCGATTTCTTAACATCCCAATGTATAACTAGTAACATTGTTCTCCTTTATGATGTATAATTAAGGAAATGATTCACATCAAAAGGAGGAAACGCAATGGCTAAATCAGCGGCAAGAAAGAAACGGGAAAAAGCGTTAAGAGAAAGTGGATTTGATACAACGATGCGAAGAGGCTCCTGGGGATCCATCGTACCAATCACGAAAACAACAAAGACAAAACAGGAAAAATTAACACGAAAAGAAAAGAAATATAAACAAAACCATTCTTCTAGATATGATGAGAATGGTTTTTATTTTTGTGTTATTATTTAATACGCTTCTTTTCAGAATTCCAAACTACTGTAATAAATGGCAGTGATGGCTTTCATTCTAACTTTGCGTAAAATAACCACAAATTTTCACCCCTACTACTTCATCTATTAAGGCATTGCCTAAAATTTTTCTCCCTTATATAATAAATGTAATTACTAATTCGCAATAAAGGGGATTGACCGTGCAAAGTTTAAAATTAGAAAAACAAGAAGAACAACAAACACTCTCCTATTTGGATGGGGTGAAGGACTGTATTCCAACGTTACTAGGCTATATCAGCATTGGCCTAGCAATGGGCGTGGTAGGTGTATCGTCTGGATTATCTGTATTCCATGTTTTCTTTCTTGCCACATTTGTTTATGCAGGTGCCTCTCAATTTATTATCTGTGCAATGATTGCAGCTGCAAGTCCCATTAGTGCCATTATCCTTACTACATTCATTGTGAATTTGCGTCACTTGTTATTAAGCTCAGCATTAGCACCTAAATTCACACAATATTCCGTACTGAAAAATATCGGTATTGGAAGCCTTGTTACAGACGAGTCATTTGGAGTAGCTATTACGAAAATTGCTAGAAAAGAGCCTATTAATGATCGCTGGATGAATGGACTAAATCTTACTGCCTACCTTGTTTGGATTGGAGCATGTACAATCGGGGGATATATCGGTGGCTGGTTCCCAGATCCTGAACAATTTGGATTAGATTATGCTTTGCCCGCCATGTTTATTGCGTTATTAATCCTGCAATTGCAAACAATCAAACCTACTAAGCTGAAACACTATTTATTATTAATCACATTGATGATCATATGCATGCTTGTTTTCTCTACTTTTTTATCAAGCAGCTTAAGTGTCATTATATCAACAATCATTGTTGCTACAATTGGGGTGGTGACAGATAAATGATGAGTAACACTAGCTTTATTCTTTTATTAATTGGTTGTACACTTGTTACGTTTATTCCGAGAGTTATTCCATTTTTAGTAGCACGCAATTTCACCATTTCTGAACCAGTTGAAAAATGGCTTTCCTATCTCCCGGTATGTATATTTACTGGATTAATTGTAGAAAGTCTTTTAGAAACTAGCGGAAGTACTGGTATCCGTATTAATTGGGAAGCCCTTCTTGCGACTATCCCGACTATCATTGTTGCTTTTCTTAGTAAAAGCTTATTAACTACCGTATTATTCGGAGTGGTGTGTATGGCTATTGTGCGATTGAGTATGTAATTATTTTTGTTAAATGCCTCTTTTGCTTAAAGGGGGCATTTTATTTTAATGAAAACCAACTTCCCCTCTTCCTCCTGCTTTTTTGGCGTTCATCCTTCTCATAAAAGCCTCTCACTAACTAAAATGGCTATTTCTTCAAAATTAATCCAAAACTATACAAATCATTTTCCAAAACCATAAAAATTTACAAATTTATTGTACTTTCGTTTCCTTTCTATGAAGTTTATAATAAAATATTGGTTATATTATTGATATAATCATACTAAGATCGTTTGGATATTTTCGATATAAACGAGTTACTAGGCTCAACATTCAAAACTAAAAGTATTCATACATAAAAGAAAGGTGGCTATAATCTTGGAGATTGGCTCTAATTTTATAAAAAACATCATGAAAGAAGATTTAGAAACAGGTAAGCATGATACAGTTATCACTCGCTTTCCGCCAGAACCAAATGGCTATTTACATATTGGACATGCTAAGTCCATTTTTATTAATTTTGGGTTGGCAGATGAATTTGGCGGCAAAACAAACTTGCGCTTTGACGATACAAACCCTTTAAAAGAGGACATTGAATATGTTAACTCTATTAAAGAAGATGTAGAATGGCTTGGATATGAATGGGAAAATCTGCTCTTTGCTTCTGACTATTTTGAAGAAATGTACGAGCGTGCTGTTCTATTAATCAAAAAAGGGCTAGCTTATGTAGATGATTTATCTGCTGATGAGATTCGTGAATACCGTGGTACGTTAACAGAACCAGGGAAAGAAAGTCCTTATCGCACCCGTTCTATGGAAGAAAATCTTCAATTATTTGAAGCAATGCGTAACGGAGAGTTTGGAAATGGTGAAAAGGTTCTTCGCGCAAAAATTGATATGGCTTCTCCTAATATTAACTTAAGAGATCCTGTTATTTATCGTATCGCCCATGCAACACATCATAATACTGGAGATAAATGGTGTATTTATCCAATGTATGCATTTGCTCATCCGTTAGAGGACGCGATTGAAGGTGTCACACACTCTCTTTGTACAACAGAGTTTGAAGACCAACGCCCTCTTTATGATTGGGTTGTTCGTGAATGTGAAATGGAAAGCACGCCTCAACAAATTGAATTTGGTCGTTTAAATATTACAAACACGGTAATGAGTAAACGGAAATTAAAACTCCTAGTAGACGAAAAATATGTGGATGGTTGGGACGATCCTCGTATGCCTACTATCTCTGGTTTAAGAAGAAAAGGTGTAACGCCAGAAGCAATCCGTAATTTCTGTATGGAATTAGGTATCTCAAAAGGATCTGGAGCAGTTGATTCTGCAATGCTTGATCATTTTGTTCGTGAAGATTTAAAATTAAAAGTTCCTCGTACAATGGGTGTCCTAAATCCTTTAAAAGTCGTCATCACGAACTACCCAGAAGGACAAATAGAAATGTTAGATGCGGAAAACAATCCAGAAAATCCAGAGATGGGAGTGAGACAAATTCCATTCTCTCGTGAAATTTATATTGAACAAGAAGACTTTATGGAGAATCCTCCGAAGAAGTACTTCCGCTTATTCCCAGGAAATGAAGTGCGATTAAAGCATGCTTACTTCATCAAATGTGAAGAAGTAATAAAAGATGAAGAGGGAAATGTAATGGAGCTTCACTGTACGTATGATAAAGAAACAAAAAGTGGGACTGGTTTTACTGGCAGAAAAGTAAAAGGAACATTGCATTGGGTGGAAGCAACGCAAGCTATCCCTGCTGAATTCCGCTTATTCGAACCACTTATTAGTGATGAAGAGGAGGAAATAGAAGAAGGAAAAACGTTCTTAGACTATGTAAATCCTAATTCTCTAGAAGTGATTCAAGGCTTTATTGAGCCAAATATGAAGGATGTTAAACCACAAGATAAATTTCAATTCTTCCGTCATGGCTATTTTAATGTGGACCCTAAATATACAACATCTGAAAAGCCTGTATTTAACCGCATTGTTTCCTTGAAAAGCTCATTTAAATTATAATATTTGCTAGAAATAAAGGGAGAAGAATAATCACTATTTCGATTAATCTTCTCCCTTTTTTCAATCACTTATATCCATGTCGTTGCAGGCTTAGTTGTATTAGCAAGCCAATCGTACTGCAGCAAACGTAATTCGAATAATTTCAATGGATCATGGAACATTTCCGGATTATTCTTTAAACGTTCTAGTAAATCTTTGTATTCCACTATGTCTTTTGATTTTTCTTCAGCAACCTGCTCTAATGTTACCTTTGGACTGATAAAGAACATCTTGATATCATTTTCCAATCCTTTTTCATAGAAATCAAAATGCTGTAAAACAGCTGCTGAAACAGATGAAACCACTTCAGAAAAGTCTTCCGTTTCGATATACTTTTGATATTTTGATTGGAGCATTTTTTTATTTTGTTGAATAGCTCCGAGTAGCTTCCCTGCACTCTTTAAAAATACTTGAGACGCATTAAAGCGATTGAAAATATTTAATGGATCGATTCGTAGCCCACTTGATAAGCGGCGTGCATCCCTTCTCCAATCTTCAATGATTGTAAAGTCACAGATAAGTTCCAAAGGATGCTCTTTATATATGCCATTAAATCCTTCACAAAGCTCTTGAAGAAATTGCTGCCCTTGCTCTAATTGTTTATGGGAAGAGTGAATCCATTCCTCTATACTTCGATGAACGCGCGGTGATAACGTTTCGTTTATATAGTGATTTATACGTTTATTCATCTCTTCATTAAGAGCAACATGCATCTTAGTAAAATCACTATCTTCTTTTACAAAATCCTTACAGCCTTTTAAAATAGCTGGAATATCTTTCTTCATTGCTTCTTGCGTTTCTGTTTTGATTTCTTCAAATTGTTTTGTAATTGATTCAATTTTTGACGTTTCCATATCCATAAGCTGATTTTTTGCACCAGTAAGCTTACTTACCATTTCCTCATACAATTCTAGTGATCCCTTTAAACTATTTTCCATATCTAGTCGCTTATCTAATAGATTTGTAATTAAATCTTGAATGATGGAAATGCAGCTTTGTAGACGTTCTTCCTTCATGTTTCTTCCTTCAAAATGCTGTTGATAGTAGAGACTGACCTCATCTAATTGCATTTTTCTATCCTCTTGCTTAGAATAGATAAATATTTTGCTATCTGGGAAATAATGCTGAATAGCAGCTGTTGCCTTTTGCAATCGTTTTGTTGCCACTTTCTCATTTTCCGCATCATCCATATAAATTAAGAATTGAACAGTTAAGAACGATGACTTTTCCTTCCATTGCTTTAATCGCTCATATTCATTATAAGAAAAAACAGAGTGTTCATTTATAACAAATAAGAGACTGTCTGCCAGCATGGCATAATCTGCATAAGATTCTTTTTCAACAAAAGGAGCAGTAGTAACAGTCCATCTATTTTGATTTAAAAAGTGAGAAGGTGTATCTAACTGAAACACTCTCGGATTCACAGAATCTGATTGTTGCATCAAAAGCTCTTTATAAAAATTGGTTAGTGTATCAATTGGACGTAATCCAGCGTTCGTTACTTCCTTAATCTCAAGATAATCATTATCTTTTACTGTTAGAATCGCGCTTGCTTCTTCCGCCAGAACAGTTTCCCCTACAAGCTCATTAATATAAGCATTCACACCACTTCCATGTGATCCTACCATCAATAATTGATAATGATCAGATGGAAGGTAATCCTGCACTTTTTGGGTAAATTTCTTATCTAGTGGAATATCATGTTTATCTGCCCAATCTATAATAGATTCAAATAAATTCATAAATTGTTGGAACGAAACATTCGCTTCCGGTGCTTCATTAATGACCATTTCAGCTTTTGATACAACGGAATATTCAATAGAATGTTTAAACATTTCATTCCAAGCTAAAACAGCAGATGCTGCAACTACAACATGTCTTCCAGCAGAAGATAAGAAATAATTGGATAAAAGTGCTGGAACGATTTCTTGTACTTCTTTAATAGGATAGCTACCACTAATTAAATGAGCATATGCTTTTTCTAATATAAGCGTCAGTCCCTCTTCAGCTTCACTTGGTGCTGGCTCATAGACTGTATTAAACACAGTTACCCATGTTAAATAATGTGCGCTATCTTCATAGTTTTTCCATAATGATATCGCCAATCTCTCAAAAGTAGCAGTATCTAATTCTTGAAGACTTTTCAAGTTTTCCATAAAATAAGATGGCTCAAACTGATTGATTACACCAAGGTTGCTATAATGAATCAGCGCTTCATACCATTTTAATGCATCTGTTCTTTTCCCTTCATTAACAGCAAGCTGGATTGCTTTTTCCCAATTTTGCTGTTCTTCATAATACGATTTAGCAACAGTTGTTATATTGGCATAATCAGGATTAGTTGCGACAAGATTATTGATAATCTCTAACGCCATTTCATGATTTTCTTTTTGAAAATATAAAGAAAATAGCTGCATCGAAATTTCTGTCTTTAAAAGATCAGAATCGGTAACAATTGATTTATAAAAGCTTTCTGCAGTTGAATATTCCTCTAATTCCAAATAGGCATCTGCAAGGTTCTTTTGCGCCCATGGTTCTAATTCATTACTAATATTCTCCCATTTAAAAATAGCCGCTTCATAATCATGGTATTGAAAATATAATTCCCCTTGCGCAAAGCGGATAGAAGTTAAATCAGGAACATTTTTTCTTTGTTCAGCAATATATAATTGTCCTAAGACTTCAATTGGTGATTCGTCTCTATCTTTTAAGTATCCTTCATAATACGTTTTTTCGATTAGTTTTTTTTCTAATGTCATAACTTCCCCCTGCCATCCATTTAGAGTGTCTTCCTCTTTTTAAAATACTATCTTTATGCAAAAATCTTTCTAATTATGTCTTAGTAGGCTATCCTTCATTGTAGCAAACTAGATTATTTCATGGATTTCTAATTTGAATCAATCTCTTTACAATATAATAACAGTTAGGTAATCCTACCTGTTTTTCCTACTTAACTGAAGTCTCTATCATAAGATTGCAGAATGTTCGCTCTTTTATCACACTATTATATTTAGATTACTTATTATTATTCTCTTCCTCTAGTGCCAATCGTACCTTTCTTTCCTGCTTTATCTATCCAGAAAAAAAGTTCCTTGTATCTTTTGACCTACTTAAAAATCTTTCTCTAGTTGATTTGATATAAAAAGAAAATGATCATCCCTTGAATTTGGAGACCATTTTCTTTTTTCACTTACGGAGTTGTGCCAGTATTTGCATCAGGAAGGATAATGTCACCAAATCCATTATCTTCTCCACTTCCTCCAGGAGTAGAATAAACCGTAACAGACGTAGACACCGCTTCACTAGAACCTACTTCATTTGTGGCAGTTACTGAGATCATATACGTTTGTCCAGGCTGTGGCCTCTTCAATGTGGCTTGTTGCTCTGACGTCGTTGCTAAGGTTTGAGGGATTCCATTAACCGTAAAGGAAACAATGTATTGGTTATTTTCACCTTCGCTACTAGGTTGCCAATGAATCAAAATGCTATTTGATGCTTGATCATAGGTTGCTTGGAGATTGCTTGGACTGTTTGGTGCTTTGGCTTGTTCCTCCACTGTGATGGCAGTGGAAGCTACATCACTTTTTACTCCTTCTACACTTGCCACAACCGTAAAGACATATTCTTCGCCTTTATGAGGATTCGGAAGAATGACCTTTTTATCCTTTGTAGACGTTAAGTTTGTTGTTTTTCCATCTACTGTATAAGTAACTTCAAAGCTTGTTTCAAAACCGCTAATCGAAGAGTGGTTCCATGCTAATTCAATTTGATTTGCTTCTTCCTCATAAATGGCGCCAAAATCGGTTGGTGTCACTGGTTTCGGCGGTTGTGGTTTCTCTCCACCCTTTACGTAATACTCCATTCCCGATTTCCCAACACTTTCAGGCTGCTTAAATCGCTCTTGACTTGTTGCTGCCTTCGACATAATGGCTTTGAAAACGAGTAGGGAAAGATCGTCTGTTGTGCTATTTAAATAATCACTCGAAGAAGTCGTTTTATCATACCCAGTCCATACGGCTCCAGTATATTGTGGAGTATACCCCACAAACCATGCATCCCTTACAGCATTATTTGGGAGGCTGTATTTCGTAACGGTTTTTTCATCAAAGTTCGTCGTTCCGGTTTTTCCAGCAAGGTCTATATTAGCGATATTCGCCTTAGCCCCAGTACCTGAATGGACGACTGACCTTAGCATATCGGTCACTAAGAAAGCTGTATAATCTGCCATTACTTTTTTCTCAGTCGGTGCTAATTTCTCAACACGCCCATTTGAATAGACAATTTTTGTTATAGTATGGGGTTCTATATAGTAACCAGCATTACCAAAGGCAGAGTATGCACCGGCCATCACAAGTGGAGAAGCCGCATCAATCCCACCAATGGAGTTTGCTTCATTTCCTTTTTGTTCATCTGAAATTGGGAAACCTAGACTTCTAGCAAATTCAGTTGCAGCTTCTGCACCAACTTCTTGAAATGTTTTTAATGCTGGAATATTGCGTGACCAAACAAGGTGGTCTCTAATTGTCTTACTCCCTGCATAGGTACGATTTGCGTTTCGAATCGGAGTCCCATCACTGTAATGATATTTTTCATCTTTTATCTTATGGGCTGTTGACCAGTTCAATTTTTCAATGGCTGGACCATAGTCAAGAATCGGTTTAATTGTCGAACCTGGCTGACGTTTCATCATAATGGCATAATTATAAGAATTAGTTTGAAAATTTCTCCCACCACCAATTGCTTTAATTTCTCCAGTTTGTGTATCGGTAATTACAACAGCTGTTTGCAGCTTTTCATTTTCTGGGAAGCTGACATAATCATTGGTGGACAGCACATCTTCTGTCAATTGTTGTATGTCAGAATCGATGGTTGTATAAATTTCTAATCCATCTTCGAAAATATTCGCATTTGTTTTGTCTTGTACCTCCTTTAACACGGTATTTACAAAGGCCTCATATTTATTTGCTTTCGGTTTCTGTATGTTTATCGTCTCTTCAATAGGGGTACTTTGTGCTTCTATCATTTCTGATTTGGAAATATAATGATGTCTATTCATATAGTTAAGAACCATATTTCTTCGTTCTTCTGCACGTTCTAAGTTGTCTTCAACGGTTGGCATGTATCGATTCGGACTTTGTGGAATTCCTGCTAAAAGCGCAGCTTGTTCAAGTGTTAATTGGTTTAATTCATCCACATTTAGACCAAAGAAACGCTCCGATGCTTTTGCTACTCCATAAATATCTCCACCGTATAAGTTTTTGTTGAAATACATTTCCAGTATTTGCTCTTTAGTAAAGCGACGTTCTAATTGAATTGCTAAGTACCATTCCTGGATTTTTCTTGTTGGTGTTTGTTCAATCGATAAAAAAGAATTTTTTACTAGCTGCTGTGTTATGGTACTTCCTCCACCACTTTCTAACGATCTTGTCGTAATTACTTTAAAAATCGCAACCATTGTTCGTTTTACATCAATTCCGTGATGCTTGTAGAAACGAGAATCCTCGGTTGCTAAAACAGCATCCTTTAATACCTCTGGAATTTGTTCTATTCCGATATCATCACGTTTTTCTGTCCCTACCTCGGTGATGACTGTTTTTCCATCACTAGCAAATAAGCTAGACGATAAAGGGTCTTTTAATAATGTTTCGTCAAACTTTGGAGCATCTTTGATAATCAAAATAATTGCACCAACTCCAACCAAAAAGAGTACAACTCCAACGATAAGGCTAAAATATAAGAGTTTTTTCCAGAATCTTCTCTTTGGTTTCTGATTCTTTGATAAACGTTGTTCTTCTTGTAATTTTTTTCTTCGCTCAACGCGAGAATGATTATTTTCAGTCATTCGAGTAGCTGCTAATAAAATATAAACATTCCATTTTGTCTATATTCACTTTCTTAATAGCAGATTTTTCACCTCATTTTCGATTTTGTATGATCTAGTAGAGAAAATAGACACAGCTTTAAATAATATGTTTCTGTTTTAGTGTTATAGATTTTCACTTTAAAAATTCGTTTGAAAAATATGTTTTTTGATTTACAAATCATAGCATCCAATCATTTTTGACAAAAGGAGAGAACTGCTAGATTTATGATAATTCTTTTATAAGAGTAAAAATAGGAGGGAATCCATATCTTTTAAATGTCTAACTGGGGAGCTATTTGAGGTTAAAGGGACTTATTTTTCCTAATTTATCAAGAAAGCACTTTGTGATTTAAAATCCGATGTATATAATCAACGAGAATCCAAAGAGGGCACTGAAAAAGTCTAGTTCTCCAAATTAATGAGGTTTTATTTATTTGAAAGCAAATAATAAGTTGGTTTGGAGAGGTGTCCGCTCGACTCCTACGGGAGATGCGAGAAAGTCCGAGACCCTGCAGGAGCGTGAGCTGTGAAGCGGCTCGGCGCTCGCCCCGGTGAGTCGTGCGGTAAGCCTCGGAAAACAAAAGCCTACACTAAGTTAGAATGGTTTGGTAACTACCGATTCACCAGGTAATTCACTTTTTCAGTGGCCTCAATCCAAAATGGTGGGGGCTTACTTGATGTAAGCAAAGAAAGAAATCAATTCTAATATACTCAACTTTCGCACCAAAAAAATAAGTGCAAATCGTTAGTTGTATTGCGTCTATGGTCTATTAAATATGTTGCTTGACAGTGTTTAATAAAATGAAATAACACCTCATTCTTTGGTATAGTGTAA
>NZ_CATNHG010000101.1:0-34834 GCF_950097965.1 Bacillus sp. T2.9-1 | reverse complement strand
GGACTGTAATAGATAGACTCGCTTGGATTCAACCTGTTTTTAGTACGCATAAATAAACACCAACTTAAATAATTAATAAGTCTATTATAACCTATTTTATCCGTTGGTGTTATTTATTCCGTGTAAGTTTTTTTTCTGTCAGTGCATCCAATAAACCAAACCGTTCAACTGAACAATCCAATTACGAGGTATCTATTCGTGGCCCAAGAGATAATTTCACAGAGGATATCTCAACAAATATTGCACTAATTCGAAAAAGACTAAGGTCGCCAACGCTATCTTATCAAACTTATACGATAGGAACAAGAACTCAAACTAAGGTGGGATTATTATATCTAGAAGATGTGGTTAATACGGAGATGCTGGATACTATTCGGGAACGATTATCTAATGTTGAAATTGATGGAATTATTAGTTCAACTCAATTGCAGGAGATGGTTTCCAAACAATCACTTTCTATTTTCCCACTTTCTACTGATACATCCAGACCTGACTTTGCAGTTGAATGTTTATTACAAGGTAGAGTAATCATAGTAGTAGATGGCTCACCATTAGTCATTATTGCTCCTGTAACCATTACTTTTTTAATTAAAGCAGCAGAGGATTCACATTTTAATTATTTACCCATTTCATTAGCTCGATTTTATAGATGGGTGGGATTTCTTCTAGCTGTCTACTTACCCGGGTTTTGGATGGCATTGCTTGCATACCATCAAGATCAAATTCCTTTTCCTCTTCTTGCGACTGTAACTGTTGCAAGATCGGGGTTGCCATTTCCTGCACCATTAGAACTTGTGATCGTTTTATTCCTGTTTGAAATATTCCGTGAAGCTGGTCAAAGATTACCTTCCCCTCTTGGACAAACTCTCTCCGTCGTTGGGGGACTCATTGTTGGAGACGCTGCAATTCGGTCGGGTTTTATTTCTCCTTCGGTGGTCGTTATTACGGCTCTTTCTGCCATCTCAGGGTATACACTAGTGAACCAAATATTAGCAAGTTCAATATCTATTCTTAGAGGATGTGTTCTTGTTTGCTCGATTTTTATGGGTTTATACGGTTTTATGTTGGGAGGATTTATGATTGTCATTTATATGGCAAGGTTACGTTCTTTCGGAATCCCTTACTTAGCTTTAGTATTTCCGAAGTCTAGTTCAGATCTTTTCAAAGCACTATTTCGGTTACCATGGAAAAGTTATAGAGAACGTGTTAGTTATGTTCGTACGCGGGATAGTACAAAGACGGATGAAGGGGAGTGACAATCCTGAAACTACGTAGGTTCTTTTTAATTAGCATACTAACTCTCTTTAGTCTGGTATTATCGGGATGTTGGAATATCAAAGAAATACAAGATATTTACTATGTTGCAGCACTTGGAATTGACTATAAAGATGAAAAATATATAGCTTATGTTCAATTACTGGACTTTTCTAATGTGGCTAGACTAGAAGGTGCTAGACCTGATAAACAGCCACCGGTTTGGATTGGGAGAGGTGAAGGAATTACGATGACAGAAGCGTTAAATCAATTATACAAGGATTCACAACAAAGCCTTTTTTGGGGACATGTGTCTACATTGATTTTGAGTAATACATTACTTGAGCAAGATATCAAATCCTCTATTGATTTTATAAATCGATATAGAGAAATACGATATAATGTCCAATTTTATGTTACAAATGAATCCGTTGAAGATGTACTTAAAACAAAATCATTTTTCACTTTATCTGGACTCTCGACGATTCTTCACGAACCAAATGCAAGTTATAAGCAAAGATCCTACATACAACCCATTCAATTTTTCCAATTTATTCGAGATAGCAATCCTGTTGGGCAAACAGCTTTCATTCCTTCAATAAAAATATCCACTGAAAATTGGAAAGAGGAAGATAAAAAAGCACCATTGTTAAGAAATGACGGTGCTGTCTTTATAAGAAATAACCATCTACAGGGATGGCTTTCTAAATCTGATTTAAACGGTCTAAGATGGATAGATGAAAAAACTGTTCGATCTCCTTTATGGATAGTTGAGGATGATCAACCAGTTGTTTCTATAGTATTAGAAAAACCAAAGGTGAGGATAACTCCAGTTATTACTAACGAACAAGTGAGATATAACATTAACGTATCCTTACAAGCCGGAATAAACGAAAAGTTAAAAGAAATTAGTGAAAACAAGTTAGTTGTTAACACTAAAAAAATAATAAGAGATGAGATTTTAAAGACTTTTGAAAAAGGAGTGGAGATAAATTCAGATGTTTATAGGTTAGGTGAAATATTATATCGGGAGAACCCTCAGAGATGGAATCAAGAGATAAAAGAAAAGCCATTTTTTTTAAATAAGGATAGTATCGAGCATATCAACATTCAAGTTAAGTTAGTGAACTCAGGAAAATTGAAATACCAAGAAAGTCATTATTAGAGTGATTTAGCCAAATTTCACAAAAGTCAATTCTTTATGTATGAACTGCACCCCAATTGTTAGACACAACTAACAATTGGAGGTGCAGTTTTTTTATGGCAAAGTTTTCTCCAGAAGAAAAAATACAGGCAGTAAAACAATATTTAAATGGAAATGAAGGAGGAAAATCAGTTGCTGAATTTATAGGTGTTCATCCGAGTATTCTTCACCAGTGGATTAAACAATATGAGTACTTTGGTGAAGATGCTTTTGAAAAGCGCTATACATCCTATCCCGCAAAGTTTAAACTAGATGTACTCAATTATATGAACGAACAAGGGACGTCTATCAGGGATACAGCAGCGATTTTTAATATTCCATCTTATGAAACGGTTCGAAAATGGAAAGTTGCTTATGAAACAAAAGGATATGATGCCCTACAACCAAAGAAAAAGGGGCGACTATCTTTGAAGAATGACAATCAAGAATTACCGAAAAAACAAGAACAGACTGAAGGATCAATGGAAGCACTTCAGAAGGAATTAGAACATCTACGTATGGAAAATGCGTATTTAAAAAAGTTGAATGCCTTAGTTCAAAACAAGGGAAAATCACCAAACAAGACAAAGCGCAAGTAGTCTATGAATTAAGGCATGAATTTCCGGTGAAAGCACTTATAAAGCTCGCAAGCATTCCACGCAGCACATATTATTATTGGGTGAAAAACTTCAGTCGTCCCGATCCTGATGCAGAGCTGAAAGTATTGATTCAAACGATTTTTGAGGAAAATGATAGCTGTTATGGATATCGCCGTATTCGTGATGAACTTAGAAATCGCGGACATAAGGTCAACCATAAGAAAGTACAGCGTATCATGAAAGAATTAGGGATAAAATGTCAGGTTCGGATGAAAAAATATAAATCTTATAAAGGAACGGTTGGAAAAATTGCACCCAATATTTTAGATCGCAATTTTAAAGCTGAAAAACCAAATCAAAAATGGGTTACGGATATAACAGAGTTTAAGTTATTTGGAGAAAAGTTATATTTGTCACCTATTTTAGACTTATTTAACGGGGAGATCATTACCTATACCATCGGCTCAAGACCGACCTACTCTCTTGTTTCTACAATGTTAGATCAGGCTTTTGAACGTTTAAGAGACGATGATACCCTCCTCATTCATTCGGATCAAGGCTGGCACTACCAAATGAAGCAATATCGTCATTCTCTTAGTGAACGGGGTGTTACACAAAGTATGTCTCGCAAAGGGAACTGTTACGATAACGCAGTTATAGAAAACTTCTTTGGCATCATGAAATCAGAATTTCTTTATCGAAAAGAATTTGAAAGTATAGAACACTTTAAGAAAGAACTACAAAAATATATAAATTACTATAATCACAAACGAATCAAGGCAAAATTAAAAGGCATGAGCCCGGTACAATACCGAGTTCATGCCCTGCAAGCCGCCTAACGAAATAACCTGTCTAACTTTATGGGGTCACTTCAGTATGGAATTGACTTTTTAATTATATTTCTGATAGCGTATAATATTTGCGTTTCGTCTGCAGAGTCCCATAAACACATTCTATTACTGAATATGAATTTACTTCGGGATAACAGGGACCCAGAGTTCGTGTCTTGGTTTATGCTTCGGACCGTAATAACATTCTATACAAGGTAAATTTGCAAGTTCATACTCGGAGTTAGGAACCCACTCGGTATATAAACGTTTCCATGCATCTACTATGTTCGGAAATACTGCCCATGTACTTGCGGGTATAATAAGCGTCTCCATATTTTCAGGGGATTCCCCATCGTATCTTACGCCCATGAAATAGGAAAATTCTTCATCTGTTATGGCGGCTTCTTTTCCGCAAACCCCCAGAAGGCTTTCAAGCGTGCATTTTGGATTTTTCCATGACATAGCTACTAGTTCTTGCATAAATCCATCTTTTTTCGCGGTGTTCCAAAGCGTAGGGATTGTTTTAAATGCTCTGCTTGTTTTTACTGGCTTACTTTTTCCTACAATTCTTAATTCAAAATCAAGGTTTTCAATTCTGTAATCCATCTCGGTATCTCCTTTAATAGTAATTTGAAAGGATATTCTGGGAAAGGCTTTTAACTGTACCCCTCTATTATGAGCATTGGAAGGGGTTACTCCATGCATTTTTTGAAAAGCACGTGAGAAAGTATCAGAAGAAACATAACCATATTTAACTGCCACATCGATGATCCGAATTTCACTTTTTTGAATTTCAAATGCTGCGAGTGTTAACCGTCTACGTCTAATATATTTTGAGAGCGATACACCTGAGATTGAAGAGAACATTCTTGAAAAGTGAAACTCGGAAAATTTAGCTACTTTTGCAGTTTCTTTGTAGTCTATTTCTTTATTTTCAATGAAGTTTAACGCATGGTTCATTCTTTTAGCCAATTGTGAACATCAAGTAGAATGACACAATTTCTGCTATAATAACTGAAACACATTACTGGAAGTTATCATTCACATTTTATAGTGAATTGCATCCTCTAATAACAAGACATCTGTTAATCATTTTCTGATTTTATAAGGCAAAGATAAGTAACAAAGAGACAATAATCCATTTTAATAAGTAAAATAATGTATTTTTGAGCTTTCTATATGTAGTTATTGAATTAAAACAGTTTAGTTAAAGTACATTTATTTGCATACTTATTTTCAACAATGTAATTCAAGAAGAAGTAGAAAAAGAAATTACCTCTATGCAATAATAAGCAAGGAATGGGGGGGATAAGTTATCCTTATGTTAAATACTATCTACCGAGGTAATTAATTGAACGAAGTTTGAATTTATTCAAAATAAATACCCTGTATTACTCTAGTATAATAGATTTGGTTCTTACAACAATCTATACATAGTTTCTTATGTATCTTTAGGTGAAAACTCACAAAAAATAAAGAAAATACAGTAAGGGCATTTTTTTTACCTCTTAACTTTGTTACAACAATAGGGATGCCAAATTCGACACCCCCTTGTTTAGATAGTTCTAATCGGAAGATTAGTTAATATTGTTTTTAATATATGATGACTTAATGTTATGAGCAAGTTCATCTAATATAGCTTTCTTCTTATTATTTGAAGAATGACAAGTTAATATAAGCAAATCCACTAATTCTGGTTGCATATTAGATATCTCCTGCAAATAATCCTTATCAAATTCTTTCATAACTTCATATAATTTGCTCATTTTAATGAAATTCCACATCAATTTTCTTTTTATTATTTGGTGTAGTCTTTAACATTTTTACTTCTAATACACCATTTTTATAGGTTGCTGATACTCCCTCGGTAGATACAAGACTCGGAAGTGTTATAGCTCGGTGAAAACTACCTGTGTAACGTTCTTTTCTATACATATTTTTTTCTTTTGTTTCATTTGTTTTGTTTATAGAACCGCTAATCGATAATACATTATTTTCAATATCAATGTTTACGTCTTCTTTTTTCTCAAGTCCCGGTATATCACAAGTTGCAACAACTTCATTTTCACTTTCATGCACATCTACCTTAATACTTCCAAAGTGCTCTTTGTCCCCACTAAAATCAAACGGTAGGTCAGAAAAGATACGGTCAAAATCTCTTCTTATATTTACTAATTGTCTAAATGGGTCATAAGGTGTTAATGCCATAGTTACATTCCTCCTTCATTTATCATTCATATTCTCTTCATTTCTCATGAAATTATTAGCTTATGTATTATTTTCCTGATTTTTTCACAATTCATTTTAACTCGCTCATTAGTAAACTTCAACAAGGTATTTCTGATGAACAACGTTCATATAATTAGATATAGGGAGTGATAAAAGTGCCACGAGTAAAATATACCGAAAGTGATGTTGCATTGATGGCAAGGATGATGAGAGCAGAAGCTGAAGGAGAAGGACGACTAGGGATGCTTATGGTTGGTAATGTCATTGTAAACCGACTAAAAGCAGATTGTTTAGATTTTTTAAATTTAAGGTCAATAAGGGACGTGATTTTTCAAGTACAAGGAGGAAATTATTCTTTTGAAGCAGTACAAAAAGGGAATGTTTTTTATCAAGGTGCAAGAGATGTCGAAAAAAGATTAGCACGAAAAGCATTAGATTATTGGAGAGAGCATCCTTCTAAATATGCTCTTTGGTATTTCAATCCATATGGTAAATGCCCACCTACTTGGTACGCTCAACCATTAGCAGGTCAATATAAACAACATTGTTATTATGAACCCCAAGCTAATACATGCGAAAGCGTTTATAGATGGTAAAGCAGCATACGAATTGATATGTATTAATAAATAATTTGTTATCGATTATTAAGCTTGTATCGAAGATTTCAAAGAATCATTGTTACAAGCTTATATTACTTGCTTATCTTCAATAGTCGTGTCTTTTAAAACGATTAGGGATTCAATCCTTGTTGTAGATAAGGTCTCGTTATCTTAATATAGTACTTGTACTTTTTTTGCTCCATCTCCATCTGAAAATGAACGCATCCGTTAGTGAAGTAAAGTTATCGCTTCAGCCTCCAACTGATACCATTTTTCCACTGTAATATTCATCTAAGTTATCCCACTAATTTTTAGACTCTGACTTTAGATAGTTATAAATACATTCTTCCATAGAAAAAGGACCTTTTGTTTTAAAGTAAAGATTGTACGGGAGGAAACTTATGATTGGTGTGACCGCTTGAAAGAGATGCCACAGTTTTTGCTTATTAAGATTCTAGCCATGTATCCTTGAGTGATTTTAAGCTATCCTTTTTCCTTCGAATTAAATCAATCAATTCAAATAAGTACTGTGTACTCCGATTGATTCGGGTTGAGTCAGTAACAAAAATAATGTCACCTTCCTGTAGATCCTCTAACATTTTTTGAAGTTGCTCGCGCTCCTATGTTGCGACTCTACTGATATATAATTGAACAAATAAATTAAAAATTTACAGAAACAGGATGTTGCGGAATGAAAATTGCCAAAGGTAGAGAATTGCTTACACCTGAATAGAGGTAGGCTCTATAAATCTTTACTTTTTCTCACTATATATGAGAAAAATGCAAGAGAAGTATTGAAACTACTATATATTTAATATTTTTCTCACTTTATATATATAGATAATCAGCCATCACGGAAAGCCTGAATGGGGAAGTCCAAAAGCTCCGTTAATTAAAGAAGCGGAAATCTTACACTATATTGATAACTTAGATGCAAAAATGAATATGCTGGATCGAGTATTAGATCGAGTGAAACCAGGGGAATTTACGGAAAGAGTTTTTCCGTTAGAAAACCGTTCCTTTTACAAACCAACATTTCATAAATAAAAAGACTAGGATGAGTTCACTGAGTTCTCATCCTTTTTTTTGCATCCCAAAGATAAATGCTGCTTTTGCTAATCAAGTAATGTAATTTCTTGCAAAAAAGCCGATAAGAGGGAATAATCTAGTTTTTCTAGCATAGGATGAAATAAAAGATAGAAATTACTAGAAAGGGGTAATTTTCAATGCTAGGAATTCCACTTTGGGTTATTTTTGTATTGGGAGGAATTGCAATTAGTGCGATTATGGCTGTTAAAACTGGAAAAGAGGATAGAGCAATTGAAAATGAAATAATTGAACGGGAAGGAGAGGTTTATATGAAAAGACTAGAAGAGGAGAAAAAACGTAGAGATGGAGAAGTGAGGGTGTATGAGAATTAAACAACTGCTTGAAGTTTCTATTTAACTCTTTTTTTACAGTGGTAAATGGCAGTAAACTGTCTGTAAATAATTCGATTGGTTCAACTAACCAAACCAATAGTGTGATAGGAAAAAATCACCGTTGAGGGAAGTTTTACTTTCTTTGATACAAAGGATTAAATGTATAAGATTCATTCCTAAATAGCGTTTCTTCGTTTAATGGAAATGAATTTTGTAGATTGGATTCTTTGTTTTTTTATGTCTTTTCCATAAAGTTATTTGAGATGCTATTTTTTTGCGCCTTCCATTCCTTATAAAAAAATGGGTATATGTCCTGTTCCGAATTTAGGGCGAATACATATGATAAATTGAGCTTGAAAAAGAGCTCAAAGAATTCGCGTTAAGCAAATTCATAAGGTTGTTACGGTTTATATGGCAAAAGATGAAGTGAGAGTGGTAATACAGTACAAAGTATTATAAATATTAGTTCATTCTTTTATGGAGGATCTAAAATAAGATCTGTGGCTAACAAGTGACCAATAACATCCAATAGGGACGGACGAATATTGATAAAAAACAAATTTAGAATAAGTTGGTTATGGTTGTATGGAAGCCAATAAATAAAAGAAAGTAGAAAAACCGAAACACCATGTAATTTTTAAACAAATGGTAGCAACCTTAAAGGAGGTGTTACTATGGGTAACGTATACGGCGGAGGTTTTGCCTTAATCGTTGTATTGTTTATCTTATTAGTTATCGTTGGCGCTGCATGGCTGTAAGCTATAATAGCGTATAAAGGCAATCTTACTAGGATGAGTGCCTATTTATGCGCCAAAGAACAACTGGAACGATAGAGAGAGGAGGAATCTTCATGTCTGGTGGAGGAGTTTACGGTGGAGGCTTTGCTTTATTAGTAGTACTATTCATCTTATTAGTAATCATCGGAGCAGCTTGGCTATAAGTTGATCTGAAGGCATATAAAAAGAAGCAAGTGTAATAGTCTGTTTGGACTGCTATTACATTGCTTCTTTTCTACATATCTCCGTATATAAGACAGAGTTTGTTTAGTTAAAAAAATCTTAAAAAAGAATATCTACATAGGAAGAAATCAAAAGAATGGTAATAAGAACATTTATCGTTCGAAAGACTTTTGGTTGTTTTTCTTCAGGAATTTCTTTTTGTAAACATAGGGCATTTGTTAGTCTATTAATATTATATAAAATAAAAATAGCTAAAATAATGAAAATGGAGATCATCATTGATTCCCTCCTTTAAGCAGAATTTATTGTATGATATTTACATTATCAAATAACAGGACAAAAAGATAGTATTATCAACTATTTTAGGCAGTAAACTTAGATTCTTCGTCAGAAGGATTTTTTGCCTCCTTACAATCTATCTTTCTAGGAGGCTAGAAAATCAGTCGTTCTAGTTTTATCTCATTATATGTTTGGTAAAACAATAATAGTATCCATTTAAGATAATTCACTTACATTATTTATTAATATCTCAAATCCATCCTCGTTTTCTTCTACATAGCAAGAACGTGGTGATTTCCAGAGGTTTTTTATCCGAATGAAATCTGGAACACAAATACCTGTATGATAAGCGAAAATCATTAAAAAATAATGAACATAGCTCGTGAAAAGGAAGCAAGATACAAGTAATAATCCACTAATGATGACAAAAGGTAAAATTAGTGCGAATTGAAATTGAATTTTTCCGATTGGTTCTTTTACTTGAATGTGTAAAACAGGTAAAAATTGTACATTCCATGTTTTCTTAATTTTATCCCCTAAATGAATCATTGGTAATAAATGCAATAATTTGTGTAAAGGATATATAAGCAATATAGATGTCATAAATAATAAAAAATAATCGTCAGAAAGTTTGTTATTTGCAAAATAGGTTGTTATTGGTACATATAAGAAAAGAAAACAACCAATCGTTGTCATAGAAGACAAAATAAATAGGCGCTGCGTTCCATATTTTTTATGGAAGTTGACAGTCTTCCAACAGTTCATGTTAATACCCTCCATAGGGAGAAATTTTTAGCTACTTTTAATAATAAATTCTCGCTTGAATAACTAATAATTGGAAGAATATCTTTTTCTTTTTCTTATCTTGCGTTTAATCAAGCAAACTTACCTTGATACTTTACGACGAAAAGAGTAAAAAATCAATAGGCTCTTAATACAAATTTATGACATTTATTAAAAATATTATTTGCAAACAGAAAAATATCATGCTTTATATGTATTTTACTTACATTTGTAAAACTTATTTAAATTTTCCGAAAAAAAGATAAGAAAGCAACCTGCTCTCTTATCTTTTTTACCACCGGTCAAGAATGTCCCAAACCTAGAGTCCTATTCCCCAATTTCTATTTCTCTATTTAGAATATACTGGATCTTTTTTCTTTAGATGTCCTTCATCCTCTTCCAAAATATCGTCAAGATTAGAAAAGGATTTTTCGAAAATTTCAATAAAATCGTCTCCATAAATATGTTTAACGATTGTCATCATTTCTAGAAGCTCTGGAAACTTTCCATATAGATTTTTGATTGGCAAGGAGGCGGATAATGCTGAGCTATTATTTGGATTATAATCTTCCATAATTTGAACAAATACTTCTTTCCCTTTATCTGTAAGGCAAATATACGTATTTCTTTTGTCATTTTCTTTTTTCGAGAATTGTAGTAGTCCTCTTTCTTCTAATTTCTTCGAAAAATTAAATGCTGTTGAGACATGCATTACTCCGAAATTTGCTACATCTGAAATAGATGCTCCGTTTAGCTGGTAAGCAATCCAAAGTATGTGGTGCTCATTAATGTTCAAATCATACGGTTTAATCCAGCTTTGCCAATCTTTCTCGATTGCCTTCCATAATGCTTTGCTAAGTTGTCCGATTCTTTGAGTAAAGAGTAAAGCATCCTTCATTGAAATCTGACTTTCATTCATCCACAATCACCTACTTTTCTGTTATCTATAAACATTATGCCAATAAAACAAAAATTAATAAAGATAAAAATTAACAAAATTTTTAGAAATAAGAATTTTTATTTAAAGTAAGCGCTTACTTGAATAGATATGTAAAAAAGTAAATAAAAATTCATGTATTTGTTTAGACATATTTGAGGAAATAAAGTTTGGGAAGGATAGAAAAAAATGAAAGTGGGGAGATTACCTGTCAAAAAAATTATGGATTAGGAAAAAAGAAGGGAGAAGTTTTTTTGGAGAGTGAATAAGAAATTAATTGTTGAAAAAGAGAAGTAAAAAAATGGAATGTGATAATTGGTAGAAAAAGGACTAGGAAAATTATATGCGAATAAAGATTTAACATTGTTGCGTTAGAAAAAGTGACATAACTAAGGCGATTTTGAATAGATAAAAAAATGGAGGGATTCCTTGTTAGAAAACCTCCATTTTTTAAAAAATTTTTGCCATGTGAAGACTAAGCTATTTTAAATCATTTTCTAACTCATTAATGGTTGATTGTAATTCATCGAGTTCCTGTTGAAGTAATTCCTGATGTGGCTTAATTTCTTCTTTCCACGTATCTAAGGATAGTTTAAGGTCTTCAATAAAGTCGCTTAAAATTGTTTTTCCTTCTACAGTAACAGTTTTAATGGAATCTTTTATTTCATTTAAATCGATTTTTAATTCTTGAATATGTTGTAGAAAAGCTTTTCCATTATCATTGCAGACTCTTCTCACTTCTTTTCCTGAGTAAGGAGTTGTCAGTAAGGTAGTAATTCCAGCTGCAATTCCTCCAATTAAAAATCCTGATAAGAATGATTTTGCGCTCATTTGCTAACACCTCGCTCTTTTTCCTTATTATAACGTAATCAAGTTATCATTACTATTTTTAAGGATATTTCGTAATTTTTTAGAGGTGATTGTTTTGAAAATCCTTCATAAATTTAGCTAGTTCGACAACATGTTCCAGTGGAACAGCATTGTATATAGAAGCTCGGCAACCTCCAACAGATCGATGACCGTTTAGACCAACAAATCCTGCTTCCTTTGCTTCCTGTAAGAAGGCCTTTGTAAGCTTTTCTGACGGCAAAGTGAAGGTTACGTTCATTTTTGAACGGCTCTTTTCTTCTGCATGTCCTCGGTAAAAACCATTACTTTGATCCATAACATTATATAATTGCTGTGCTTTTTCCTTATTTATGTTAGCTATTCCTTCGATACCACCTTGTTGTTTCACCCATTTTAGTACTAGAGATAAAAGATAAATACCTAAAGTAGGAGGGGTATTGAATAATGAATTATTCTTAGCATGTGTATGATAACTTAACATAGTTGGCAAAGTGTTATCTTCTTTAATTAAATCTTTTCGAATGATAACTACCGTTACGCCAGAAGGTCCAAGATTTTTTTGGGCACCGGCATATATAATGCCAAATTGTGATACATCAATTGGTGTACTTAAAATATCACTGGACATATCAGCTATTAAAGGTACAGATAAATTTGTTGGATAATTGCTCCATTGAGTTCCATAAATCGTATTGTTGCTTGTAATATGCAGATAAGCAGCATCCTTTGGCAATTCAATTTGTTCAGGATTCGGAATATATGTGTAGTTATCCTCTTTACTAGATACTGAAATTGCTGTATTGCCAAGTTTAGCGGCTTCTTTGATTGCCTTTTCTGACCATACGCCAGTCAGTGCGTAATAGGCCGTTTTATTTTTCGGAAGCAAGTTCATTGGTACCATCGTAAATTGAAGACTTGCTCCTCCTTGTAAAAAAAGAATGTCATAATTATCTGGTATGGAAAGTAGAGACGTAAGGAGCTCTTTTGCTTCATTATGTACAGCCTCATAGTCTTTGCTGCGATGGCTTAATTCCATTAAAGACATTCCTGTATCATTAAAATTCAGCCAATGCTCCTTTGCCTCTTGTAGAACCCATTCAGGTAAAGCAGCTGGACCTGCATTAAAATTATATGCTCTTTTCAACGTTCTTTCCTCCTAAATTCACTTTTTCAATTAGTAATGTGGTAAAGACAAAAAGATTACCCTTATACTAACAAATTCCGCTGATTTGTACAGATTAAAAAACACCTTTTTTGAAAAAATGAGAATTTTTCAAAATGGTGTTTTGGGGTTTTGTGCTATTAAAAAAATATTTTCCCCAGCTTCGAAAATGTTTATAGTTGATACGATAGGGGAGAAAGAACGAATGAGATGAAATGGAAATTATTATTATATAGCTTTTGGAAAAAATGAATTTTTTAAGAAATATCTTTACTCGCTGTTACTTTTGTCTCTTTACTTCACTTTTTCTTTAATTTTATCCGCAATTTCTGTTAATTCTTCATTTGAATATCCGTCGAAATTTGTTTTCCATACTGCACCGAATCCATCCCCTTTTCCGTATCTTGGTATGAGATGCATATGATAATGGAAAACAGACTGTCCCGCTTTTTCGCCATTATTATTTAAAAGATTTAACCCAATTGGTTCATAAGCCTCTTTAATTGCGGATGCAATACTTGGTACCACTTCAAACAGATTGCTTGCTATTTCAGGGGTTAATTCGTAAATATCTTTCGCATGTTTTTTAGGTATCACCAATGTATGTCCCTTTGTTACCTGGCTTATATCTAAGAAAGCCATAACATGTTCATTTTCAAAAACTTTTTTAGATGGAATTTCTCCAGCGATTATTTTGCAAAAAATGCAGTCACTCATAAAAAAACCTTCCTTCATTATGTATTACCAATATTTTAACACAGGAGCTATTTTAATGAACACCAAAAGGAAAGAGGGTGCCTTGTAAGGAGCCTCTTATCATAAATGTTCCAAGTGAGAAGTTTAAGTTAACTCCTTTAACATGGAAATACATGATAAGAATACCTTGTAAGGACACCCTCTTTTTGAAGGAGAGAACTTCTATTTTTATCGTTCAGGGTTCTTCTCTTTGATAAACACCTCATTTAAAAATGAATTGTTTTACTTTTCTGAGAAAAATCGATCATTGTTCAAACGAACCATCCCCTTAAATGTCTTTATAAGTTTATCAACGTATAAAGATTGGATGACAGTCTGCGACAAACACCTCATTTCAAAGTGGAAATGATTTATAAGGCTGCTTTTGATAGAAAGCAACTTGGTGTTACTGATCTTATGTTTATATCTTGCTTATGCAAGGCAAACATCCCCTTTTAAAAACGAATGGAAGTTTCTTTTAAAAGATCTCTATAGAATCTTTTGCAAACACCTCATTTAATATTGAAGTTTATACTGCAATATTTCATTGGTGCTCCCCTTCAATAAATAGAATGTCCTGATTAAGAATTTATATACAAAAGAATTAAAAGTTTTTCTGCACAATCATTTTTAATTAACGGAGAATGTTGTTAAACTATAGATAATACATATTGGAGGTACAAAATATGGCGTTGTTAGAAATAAAGAATGTTACTGGGGGATATACAAAGAATCCTGTTCTAAAAGATATTTCTTTTTCCATCAATAAGAATGAGATGGTCGGTTTAATTGGGTTAAATGGTGCAGGGAAAAGTACTACTATTCGTCATATTATTGGCTTAATGGAACCCCATAAAGGAGAAATATTCATTAATGGAAAGACGTTTGAAGGGGACAAAGAGGCCTATCGAAAAGAGTTTACCTTTGTGCCAGAAACACCTATATTATATGATGAATTAACATTGGAAGAGCATTTGAAAATAACGGCGATGGCATATGGATTATCTCAATCTGACTATCAAAAGCGAATGGAAGCATTATTAAAAGAGTTTCGAATGGAAAAAAGATTAAAATGGTTTCCTGCTCATTTTTCTAAAGGAATGAAGCAAAAGGTAATGATTATGTGTGCTTTTCTAGTGGAACCATCTCTTTATATTGTGGATGAACCATTCGTTGGATTGGATCCACTTGGTATTCAGTCTTTGCTCGATCAACTTAAGAGAATGAAGGAAAAGGGTGCAGGGATTTTAATGTCTACTCATATTCTTGCTACTGCAGAAAGATATTGTGACCGGATTATCATTATTCACGAAGGAAAAATTAAGTGTCAGGGAACGATGGAGGAATTAAGGGCGGCCTTTAATATGCCTGGTGCTACACTGGATGATCTATATATTCTTCTAACAAAGGAAGAAGAACATGTTTGAATTTAATGAAAAGCAATTATGGAAAGATAGAGCTGGACAAACAGCAAAAGAATATGGTCAATATTTAAAGTATATTTTCAATGGACATCTTGTGATAGTGTTAGTGTTTTTGTTAGGAACTGCAGCCTTTTACTATCAAGCCTGGCTGAAAACGATTCCCGATGATTTTCCTGTGGCGCTTATTATGAGCATTATCCTTACTTTTTTTCTGACAAATAGTCCTACCTATACCTTTTTAAAGGATGCCGATCGGATCTTTTTGATTGCTGTTGAGATGAAAATGAAGAAATATTTTCTGAAGTCAATGGTGGTTAGCTTTGTTATCCAAGGATATTTACTGTTGATCCTTTTGGCAGCACTAATGCCGTTGTATGCACAAGTACATGGGGGGGACTTTAGCCGCTTTTGGTATTTACTAATTGTGCTATTGATCACGAAAGGGGCTAATTTGCTTATTCGCTGGCATGTTCAATATTATGTAAATGTTCACTACCATTACACAGATACTGTTGTGCGTTTCTTTGTGAATTTAGCTATACTTTATTTATTATTTGCAGATGCTTCTCCCTACTTTATTCTTGTTTTACTCCTTATCATGGCATTTTTGCTTGTTTATTTCCAGAAGGAGACAAGCAAGAAAGGGCTAAATTGGGAATATTTAATCGAACAGGATGAAAAAAGATTAGCCTCTTTTTATCGTTTTGCGAATATGTTTACAGAGGTACCTAAACTAAGAAATCGTATTAAAAGAAGACGTTTACTTGATTTGTTGTTTAGTCGAATTCCTTATGCGAAAGATAAAGTGTTTGCCCATTTATATTGGAGAACCTATATACGTGCAGGTGACTATTTTGGACTAACACTAAGGTTAACTGTGATAAGTGGAATTTTCATCTTTTTCTTATCTTTTGGACCAGGTCAAGTTTTCATTAGTGTATTATTTGTTTTCTTAACTGGTTTGCAGTTATTGCCGCTTTGGAATGCTTATGATAACAAGCTATGGATTACTATTTATCCAGTCGAATCCTTTTATAGAGAAAAAGCTTTTAAGCAAATAATGGCTACTATTTTAGGATGGCAAGGATTTGTTTTAACGCTTATTATTGCACTTAAAGGGGACTTTTTATATGCAGTGATTTCTTTAATAGTTAATGGAGCCTTTATTGCTTTTTTTGTTTTAATGTATATAAATAAAAAAGTGAAACATTCCTAAAAGATAAGGAGCTTTAAACCTTCATTTGCCAAGGATTAAAGCTCCTTATTGATTAGTAGAAAAAAAGGGAACTATTTGTTTATAGTCAACGTAATAATAAGCAAAAGGAGGAATGCAGATGAATGAATATGAACAGAGAGCATTCATAGAAGTGGAGGAGTGGAAACGTAAACTTCAAAAACGTTCTTCTATTTTAAATAGAGTATCCAAGAAGGCACAGAATAAAATAAATGCCTATATCCCCGATAAAATTCAGCAAACAATTACCGAAGCGATCAAACAGATGATCCAAGCGACGCTTGCTGGTAGCAATATATTAAAGAAAAAGAATCTGCCACGATTTCACACTTTACAAGGAAAAGATGAGGAGTTAACGAAAAAGATTGGCCAATATAAAAAGATCGCTGTTGTAGAAGGCGCTGGAACTGGTGCCGGTGGGATTCTGCTTGGATTGGCTGATTTTCCACTATTACTTTCTATTAAAATGAACTTTTTGATGGAAACAGCAACTATCTATGGATATGATACGGACAAATTAGAAGAAAGAATCTATTTGCTTTATATCTTTCAGTTAGCTTTTTCAAGTGAAGGCAAACGAAGAGAAGTTTTAGAGGTAATCGAGAATTGGGAACAAGAAAAGCAAAAAGTTGCGGGTCTTAACTGGCAGGAGCTACAACAGGAATATCGGGATTTTATTGATTTTGTGAAAATGCTTCAGCTTGTCCCAGGGATTGGTGCCGCAGTTGGTGCCTACGCAAACTATAATTTATTAGATCAATTAGGTGAGGCTGCTAAAAATGTATATCGCTGACGTTATTTTCAAGAACAGAAACAATTAAAATAAAGAGGGTGGGACAAAACAAAATAACTAATCATTAAAGACGAACAATATTTAATTTAGCTCTAAAATAAAGCTACTTAATCTCTGTTTTTAAATATAGGTAAGTGTAAAAACCAAGACGTTCCATTGCGCTACAGACGCACGATGCGCCGGGGAGGAAGCTGAGCCTCCTCGCTGCGCTGCGGGGTCTCAGCCTTCCCTCTATTTCCCGCAGGAGTCGACCGTCCTCCGCTCCATTTCACTTCGGTTTTAAACCTTTTTCTAAAAAACAAACACGAACTTTTATACAATATAATTACATTATAGTTCGTATTTACTGTTGGTTGAAATACTTATGTCCCAGCCTCTTTTGATTCTGGAATTTACGATATTTTAATTGTATTCGTTTCTTCTTCAGAAAAGGTAAGATTGTAATTAATTGCAACAGACCCAAGTGTTTTTGCTGCAATAAGCATTGCTTTTTCGTTAATATCGAATCTTGGATGATGGTGTGGATAAGTAAGGCCGTTTGTATCAGGCATTGCACCTGTAAAGAAAAAAGCTCCTTTTCTATGCTGAAGGTAATAGGAAAAATCCTCACCTGTTAATTCTGGTTCTCCTTCTTGCACAAACACTCCTGGGATGTTTTCGGCACAACGAGCTAAAAAAGAAGTTTCTTCTGAGTGATTGACAACAGCTGGATATCCATCATCATATTCAAATTCATACGTGCTATTCGCTGTATAGCAGGTTCCTTTTATCACTCTTTCCAGCTCTTCTTTAATAAGTGCTTGCGTTTCTAAATTAAATGTTCGAACTGTTCCTCCTATTGTAGCAGTATCAGCAATTACATTAAAAGCATTTCCAGATTCAAAGTAGCCTACTGTTAAAACAGCATTGTGGATTGGGTTAACTTTTCTGCTGACAATTTGTTGCAGATTAATGACGAGTTGGGAAGCTGTAACAAGAGAATCTTTTGTCTTATGGGGCTGTGCTCCATGTCCACCTTGTCCTTGAATCTTGACTTTAAATTCATCGGCAGCAGCCATCATTGGACCAGCTTTATAGGAAACAGTACCTGTAGGAAGCGTCGCCCATAAATGAGTACCGAATATAGCATCCACATTTTCGAGACAGCCAGCTTCAATCATCGCTTTTGCTCCACCGGGGTTTGATTCCTCTGCGTGTTGGTGAATGAAAACGAAATTTCCTGACAATTTTTCTTTAAATTCATGTATTACTTTAGCAAGGATTAATAATGTCGCCGTGTGTCCATCATGACCACAGGCGTGCATAACACCTGGAACCTTTGATTTATAAGCAACTTCTTTCTCATCCTGTATCGGAAGGGCATCAAAATCAGCGCGTAAAGCAACTGTCTTGCCTGGTTTTCCTCCAGTTATTTTTGCTACTACTCCATTTCCGCCGATGTTGCCAGTAACCTGAATTCCTAATTTTTCATAGAAAGAGATGATATACTGAGCTGTTTTATACTCTTTAAATGATAATTCTGGATGCTGATGAAGGTATCTTCGTATTTCGACCATTTCGTCATAATAGTTCTCTAATTGTTCCCATATTTCTTCTAGCATCTCTTTCACCTCGTTTTACTATTTTGAATATTTTTATTATAGCATGGAAAAAGTAGGAGGATAGGAGAAAGGTAGATGGAAAAGGATTAGTTCTTAATTTTCCCCTATCCTAATGAAGGGAATGTTGTTAAAATAAGGTTTAAATGGAATATCGTATGGAGGGCAAAACATGGATATTAGAAAATCAAAAATGGCTTGGGGTCTGTTAATCCTTTCGTTCTTATTTTTTATCCTTCTTATTATTGGCGTATCTGGTCAGGAGAAATTGGCCACTGATACAGCGATAACTGATTTTATACATATCCTTTTTTCAACTAGCTTAAATCCTTTTTGGGAAGGGGTATCTTATTTAGGAGATAAGATTGGGATTGGAATCATTGCCTTGCTTTTCATCCTTTTTCTTTGGTGGAAAAAGAAAGATTATGCTGGGATTGTCACATTTGTTCTATGTGTGGGAATAGGTAATGAATTAAATAAATGGGTAAAGGATCTAGTAGTAAGACCTAGACCGATAACAGCGGATGCTATAGAGGCAGACAGTTTTAGTTTTCCTAGTGGGCATGCAATGGTAGGATTGCTTCTCTACTTGTTTATTGCCCATCTTATCGCAAAGGAAATAAAAGCAAATGCAGGGAAACTAATATTAGCAGGTGCTGCCTTTGTATTAATTCTACTAATTGGGATAAGCAGAATTGCTTTAGGGGCACACTATCCAACAGATGTTATTGGTGGCTACTTATTAGGAGGAATCTGGTTATTTATATGGGTAGGTTTGTACGAAACTTTTAAAGATAGACTGAATAGACGTAAGAATGAGGCTGGGACATAAGCGGTGCAACTAATAATAAACACGAATTTTTATGTGGTTAATTTACATAAAAATTCGTGTTTATTAATTTGGAAAAAGGTTTAATAATGAAGTGAAATGGAGCATCTGTAGCGCAATGGAACGACTTAGTTTTTACGCTTAACTATATTTAAAAACTAAATTAGAAATTGTAGCTCTTTAAAGATTAGTTATTTAGTTTTGTCCCAGCCTTTTTTTTATTTTGAAAATATGAAGCTTAATACCTTGATTGTTTATTAGTGTGGTCCGGCTGTCTATTTAGATAAGAAACATTGCGAAAATGGTGGTAACCGCTAATCCGATACAAACTGGAAGAAGATTTCGTCTAGCTAATTCAAATGGATCGACATTACATATTGCAGCAGCAGGAATTAACGCCCAAGGCACTAGAGTTCCGCCACCAACCCATATTGCAGCAATTTGCCCTAAAGCAGTTAAGGTGCTTATGCCACTGCCAATTGCATGGGCAAACAAACCAGCAATGGATCCTGCTAAAGAAATTCCGGAGAAGCCAGAACCGTCTAAGCCTGTAATAACACCAACAGCAGTTAATGTGACTGCTCCAATTTCTTTCGTTAATGGAACAGTGGAAGCTATAGCAACTCCGAGATCATTTACAATTCCGTGTGACTCTTTTGGAAGAAAGTCCCCGATAATCGTATTAAAGCCTGAGTCACCTAAATAAAAGAATGCGGCAATGGGAATAACTGGACCAAAAACTTTAAAGCCAAATTGAAAACCTTCGATTAAATAACTGGTTGTTTTTTCTAACCCCTTGTTTTTATAGCTTACTAGTGTAATTAAAAGAAGAATAATAATGGATGTTCCTCCAACTAGTGCAGTAGCATCTCCACCTTGTAAATCTAGAAGAAACATGGCAACTACGTCAAGAATAAAAAGAATCGGAATAAGAATGGCAAATAATTTCTTTTGGGTTCTGCTAAGCAGTAATTGATTAACTGAAGGAAGTAGTTCTGATGTACTGGAAGATTTGATGCCGGTCGAATAAGTTAATGTTCCTCTTTTCATATCACGTTTAATAAAATAGAAAGCAGAAATAGTGGTCACAAGTCCCATAACAATAACTAGGGGAATACTTGCATGCATGACATCTTGCACAGGGATACCAGCAGCATCTGCAGTTAGCTTTGGAGCTGCTTGAATAATATAGTCTCCTGATAGAGCGATTCCATGACCAAACAAGTTCATAGCCATGGCAACAGCAATTCCTGGCAAACCAACACGCAGCGCGACTGGTAATAAAACAGCACCAATTAATGCTACTGCAGGAGAAGGCCAGAAAAAGAAAGAAATCAACATCATTACGATACCAATCGTCCAATATGCAAGACTTGGTGAACGAATTAATTTCGAAAAGGGAGAAATCATCACATCATTAATCCCTGTTTTTGTCAAAATTTTGCTCATTGCAACGATGATGGAAATGACCACAATAGTAGGTAACAATTCTGTGATCGCAAAGATAAAACTATTAAAAATACTGCTAATCGACGTGCTTAATGACCCAGTTGCTGTAATGGCTAAAAGAAAGATTCCGACAATACAAATAAATGTTGTATCTCTTCTCATAACCATAAATCCGATAATAAAAACAATAAATAATACATATATCCAATGAAGTGCTGTTAATTCAATACCCATTTAATGCAGCTCCTTTCCCGATTTAAGGTCGATAATGCAATAGGCATTTATCACAATTCGGTTAATACAGACTATGTGGCTGCATGTAAAAGGTGATAAGTCCTTTTAAGAAAAATGGGTATCCCTCTTAACGGAAGTAATATCTATTGCTCGAGATAACAAATAAAGAGAAAGGAGGAGGACAATGAGTAGAAGATTTCTATTATTATCGATCAGGGGAGATTCTGCTTCGTTTTATGGAACCTCCTTATATCTGAAGTAAGGAGAAATTATTACATGAAAAAATGGAGACTACTTCTAAGGACGGAGAAAAAAACTTCGATAGAAGGAACAAAAATAGTCGAAATGATAGTACAATAAGTTTATATTCTTGTTGTCCTTTTTGGAATTTTATCCATATAGAAAGAAGAAATATCACCCAAAGTATAAATGTTTAAAGAAAGAAGGGAAGTCTTTGAAAAAATCTATCCCCAAAACATTGTTTTCCATTACTTTACTGGTTCTAGGCGTTATCCTATTACTCATTAGTATAGGTGTCATTTCCTTGGAAATAAAAAAAATATTTGTCATAATATATCCGTTTTTGTTGTTTATATATGGAAGTCTATCTCTTTATCATATTTCATTAAAGAGGAAAAATAATTTGTTTTTCACTTTATTTATTCTTGTGTTTTCAATTTTATTAATATTGGATCGATTCCAAGTATTGGAATTTGGTTTCGTGGATTTTTGGAGATTATGGCCATTAGTAATTATTCTTTTGGCATTAAGGCTTATTAGCCCAAAGAAATTTTCTTTTGAATATGATAATGGAGGAAACCGCTACACAAAGAAATCATTTCGAATTGGCGACGTGAAATATAACACAGACAACTGGTCTGTTGAACCAATGCATATATCTCATGGGATAGGAGATGTCTATATCGATTTTAGCAAAGCCTTTATTCCAGAAGGAGAAACTGAATTGTTTATACATGCTAGAATTGGTGACATAAAAATTATTGTTCCAGATGATTTAGCGATGAATGTTACTGCAGAAGCGAAAATTGGAGAAGTACGCATACTTCAATCAATTAGAGATGGGCTTGGAAATAGCTTAGAGTATGTAACACCCGATTATGAAGAGGCAATAAAAAAAATTAAATTGAATATTTTAATAAATATAGGCGATATAGCTGTGCAAAAGGTATAGGAGGAAACATGAAGCAGACAAGTAGCCGTTATGGATATTACCGAAATGTAGCTTTAACAAGTATGATTAGTGCTTTATTGTTATTTATAAGTATACAAATTTATTTATATTTGTTTTCTGCTTTTGTTATGACAGCTATAGAAAGTTTCATTTTAGCAGTTATTTGGTTTTTCCTAACTTCTATAATTGGTTTTTACTTCGCCTTTAAATGGAATAGCACGATTAAGAAGCAATTAGATGAGGTATTTTGGTTTACATCGTCTTTACGGAGAGGGAAAATACCAGGGAAAATGCAGCTATCCACGAATGAGTATGTATACGGTGTGAAAGAAGAACTTAATCAACTTGCAGACTATCAACAAGAACAAGTCCATTCATTGCAAAGATTAGCAAATGAAAAAATAACACTTGGCCAAACTGCTCATAATGCTGCAGTTATAGAAGAAAGGCAAAGACTTGCAAGAGATTTGCATGATGTTGTCAGTCAACAATTATTTGCATTAAACATGATGTCTTCTGCTGCATATAAAGTTTTTGACAGCAATCCAGTTTTGGCAAAAGAACAGTTAAAAGAAATTGTGTCGATTGCAGGAAAAGCACAAGGAGAAATGCGAGCATTATTGCTACATTTAAGGCCCGTTGAATTAAGTAATGATACATTGTGTGATGGAATTATTAAGCTAATTCAAGAATTGAAGGGAAAAACAACGCTCCATTTTTCTGCGAGCATTGATGAAATAGAAGGTTTAACTACGGCTGGACAAGAACATTTATTTCGAATCGTACAGGAAGCCTTATCCAATGTGCTTCGTCATTCCCATGCAGATAAAGTAAGAATCATTTTGGAAGAGCGCGGAAATTATGCTCATTTACATATTGGAGATAATGGAAAAGGATTTGATCCAACTATAGAAAGGATAGCTTCCTATGGATTAAAAACGATGAGAGAGCGTTGTGAAGAAATTGGTGGCATAATGGAAGTTCGCTCGAAAATTGGAGAAGGTACATATATTGATATTAGAGTTTCGACTAAGGGGTGGGAAAATGATTAAAGTAGTAGTTGTTGACGATCATGAGATGGTCCGGAAAGGGATTATATCTTATTTAATGACAGAGTCGAATATTCAAATTGTAGGAGAAGCCAATAGTGGTCAAACGGCTGTTCAGCTTGTTATAAAAGAAAAGCCAGATATTGTCCTGATGGATTTACTGATGGAAAACGGAAATGGAATCGAAGCAACTAAAGCCATTCTAACAGAATATCCTAGCTGTAAAATCATTATTATAACAAGCTTCTATGATGAAGCTCAAGTAATTCCAGCGATAGAGGCAGGTGCCTTTAGCTATTTACTAAAAACAGCGAGTGCCTTTGAAATTGTTCAGGCTATTAATAAAGCCAATAGTGGAGAAGCAATAATTGAGCCTAAAGTTGCTAATGTTATGGTCAAAAAATTACGAGCAACAGAAAGAAAACCCCATGATGATCTAACAGAAAGAGAATCGGAAGTACTAATGTGTATTGGAGAAGGCATGACAAATCAAGCGATTAGTGAGGAATTATATATCGGGATAAAAACGGTAAAGACCCATGTTAGCAATATATTATCCAAGCTAGGAGTAGCCGACCGAACACAAGCAGCTGTTTATGCAAATCGAAATGGCATAATTAAGACAAGGTAGTTAGTTGTTCAGCAGGCTACAGGGATTATGTATGATTAATCTTCCTCTGGAATCGTTAATTGCATGAAATATGGTTTTCCATTAAAGATAGAATGCTGCGAATTATTCCAGCCTTTTTCACTATTATTTCCGATTGGCGCATTTGCATTTTCTGGATGCTGCATCCACTTAATATAGCTTGCTTTATTTTCCCATAGACAAAGGATAATAAAAGTATCTCCTTTTTTAGGACGGAGGAATCGAATGGCTTTCATTTCTCTATGTGGATTAGATGAAAAATATTTCATTATATTATGCTCATAAACAGGTTTATTATCTTCACTTACAGGTACATAATTCATTGTTATAAATCCGTTATTTTCTAATATTCCATAGGTAAATAAAATGTCATAGCTTCTTGGTTCCTTGAAAAAAGAAGGATTCTGACTTTCATGAAGCAGTATTGCCCTGTCACTATTTATATCTTGCATTAACAATAAAGTTTCTTTAGAAAATTCATTCTCGTATTTTTTCCATAAATAATCATATGTTCCGCTAGTAAGATAGATGTTCACTGATCTTCCTCCTATGTCACAAGATACTATTAGCATACAATAAAAATGGAAAAGTTACTATGGAAATAGAGAAGGGAGGCACATGAATAAACCTTTAACGGATTTTTAAATAATCGCAAATAGGAAGAAGCAGATGTTTTTCTAAGATGCTTTTAATTGTTGGGGTGCTGCATGGCTAATCGGATAAAAATGTCTAAATTGTGACAATCCGATGAGTTATCTATGCAAAGGTAGTGAAAAAGATATATTATTAAAATGTATGCATGATTGAGTGGGAGTAATTTTACATAAAATAAGGTGGAGTGTCTGGTGAGTGAGGACATTCCTTTTTATTGGGGATGATAAGTTTTTGAGAAAAGTAATTGGGAAAGTGCAAAAAAATTTCCCGCTTTCAAAACTTTTTACTTGCATAATATTTATAAATATTATAATTTAATAATGATTATAAATAAGTTGAGTATAACCACTAATATAGATACAATGGAAATCATACCTTTGAAAGGTGGACATTAAGAGGATGAGCAAACAAGTGAAAGATACATTTATTAAAGCGGCAAAAGGACAGCCGACTGATTATGTTCCGGTATGGTATATGCGACAGGCTGGTCGTTCCCAACCTGAATATCGAGCAATTAAAGAAAAATATTCTTTATTCGAAATAACACATCAGCCAGAATTATGTGCATATGTTACGAAATTACCAGTCGATCAGTATGATGTCGATGCAGCCGTGCTTTATAAAGATATTATGACACCACTTCCAGCAATCGGTGTTGATGTTGAAATAAAATCAGGAATTGGACCAGTGATAGAGAATCCCATTCAATCAATGGATGATGTTGCAAAACTTGGTATGTTACATCCTGAACAAGATATTAAGTATGTCCTTGATACGATTAAGCTCCTTACAACCGAGCAATTAGATGTTCCTTTAATTGGTTTTTCTGGTGCACCATTTACCCTTGCCAGTTATATGATTGAAGGGGGTCCATCGAAAAATTATCATAAAACAAAAGCATTTATGTATGCAAAACCGGAAGCCTGGACTACTCTTATGGATAAACTTGGCGATATGGTTATTACCTATGTAAAGGCACAGATTCAAGCTGGAGCTAGTGCTATTCAAATTTTTGATTCATGGGTTGGCGCATTGAACGTGGTAGACTATCGTATTTTTATTAAGCCTGTAATGGAAAGAATTTTTTCAGCGTTAAAGGATGAAAATGTACCACTAATTATGCATGGAGTTGGTGCAAGCCATTTAGCTTTAGAATGGAACGACCTTCCCCTCGATGTAGTTGGCCTAGATTGGAGATTACCTATATCTGAGGCAAGAAAAATGGGGATAAAAAAAGCAGTTCAAGGGAATTTGGATCCGGCAGTTCTGCTTGCACCATGGAGTGTCATTGAAGAGAGAACGAAAGCAATTATTCAGCAAGGTATTAAAACCCCTGGCTTTATCTTTAATTTAGGGCATGGCGTATTCCCGGATGTAGATCCAGCGGTGTTGAAAAGATTGACTGGATTTATTCATGACTATTCTGGTGATTTATTAAGCAAGCGTGAAGGTAAATAAAAATTATTTAAAAGGATATATAAAGAAATAAGATACAAAATAATAGGAAAGAAGAGAGGTAATGAAATGAGTCGTAAAAAAATGGGTCTTCTAGTGATGGCATATGGAACTCCATATAAAGAAGAGGATATTGAAAGATATTATACGGATATTAGACATGGCAGAAAGCCGACAGATGAAATGCTTCAAGACTTAACGAGTCGCTATGAAGCAATTGGCGGGATTTCTCCATTAGCAAAAATTACGATGGAACAAGCAAAAGGCTTGGAGGCCCGTCTTAATGAAATTCAAGAGGATATTGAATTTAAAATGTATTTGGGCTTAAAGCATATTGAACCATTTGTAGAAGATGCCGTAAAGATGATGCATGATGATGGGATAAAAGAAGCAGTAAGTATTGTATTAGCTCCACATTATTCTACATTTAGTATTAAATCATATAATAATCGTGCAAAAGCAGAAGCGGATAAGCTAGGCGATTTAACTATTCATAGTATTGAAAGTTGGTATAAAGAGCCTAAGTTTATCAACTATTGGGTAAATCAACTAAAAGAGACATATAGCAAAATGTCTCAAGAAGAAAGAGATAATGCAGCTTTAATCGTATCAGCACATAGTTTGCCAGAAAAAATTCTTCAATATGGAGACCCTTATCCAGAGCAATTAAAGGAAACAGCAAATTTAATTGCAAAAGGGGCAGGAATTTCTACTTATTATCTAGGTTGGCAAAGTGCTGGCAATACACCAGATCCTTGGCTAGGACCAGATGTTCAGGATTTAACAAGAGATCTATACGATAAATATGGATATAAAGCATTTGTTTATGTTCCAGTAGGATTTGTTGCAGAACATTTAGAGGTTTTATATGACAATGACTACGAATGCTTGGTAGTTACAAAAGAAGTTGGTGCAAGTTATTATCGACCAAAAATGCCGAACGCACAGCCAGAATTTATTGATGTATTAGCAACAGTCGTATTAAAAGAAATTGCCGTACCTACTAAAGGATAAGCTAAAAAATAATTTTTCTTGACATTATTATATTGTAAACGGAACCAAGTGATTATTACGAAAATCGCTTGGTTTCTTTTGTTGCAAGCAGCTTAACACTGTGATATATTCTTCTTTGTACTAACTGACCGAAACGTTATTTTAGTCAGTCTCGTAATAGAAGCGGTCTTTCATAAGGGAGTTTTTCCTTTATATTTTTAAGATTAGAGTACATTGGAGACATGTTTTTGAGTGAACCAGTTAATGGAGAATATTTACTCGCTTAATAATAGGAAGGAAAAGACTGGTGCTTTGTTTTCTGCTTACATATGGAAAATTGCGCTATAAGAAAGAGGTGGGATATATGACTGTTGATCGTAGGAATCTTATTTTAGAAGCAGCGGCAAAATCATTTTCCATGTTCGGCTATAAAGCAACAACTATGGATCATGTCGCTAAAATCGCAAACGTAGGAAAAGGAACCATTTATACTTTTTTTAAGAATAAGGAAGAGCTTTTTTACGAAATCATAAATGATTTGATAGCAGAAATGAAGGAAAGAGCAGATGAGTCATTTGATCCATCCTCTACGTTTATGGAAAATGTCCATCGTGCATTGATGAATATGCTTGAGTACCGCAAAGAACATCAGTTGACGGTTAAACTTTTTCAAGAGCAACGAGAAATCGGCACTTTAGAAGTAAAGGAAGTTATTAGTCATTTAGAAAATGCCATATTAAATTATATGAAGATACGTGTGCAAGAGGCAGTAGATAAAGGGGAAATTCAAATAAAGGATACAGAATTAACCTCGTTTATTATCTTTAAAGTATATTTAGCATTAATATTTGAGTGGGAGAAAAACCACCCGCCTCTAAGCTCAGAGGAAATAGCTTCTAGTTTAGAAATGCATTTATTTTATGGATTATCAGGTGATTCTCTAGTTTCTAAGTAAAGGGGATTTGTAATTAATAATTGAAAGTAATGGAAAAGAATAATAGAGTTATGGAAAAATGGAGGGGAATTACATGAAACAAAGTTTATTAAAGGCAGAGCTGTCCTCTATTTTTAAAAATAAAATGATGCTCATTTCTGTTATTGCTATTGTATTTATTCCAATATTATATGCAGGCATCTACTTATGGGCCTTTTGGGATCCTTATGGAAACTTAGACAAATTACCCGTTGCAGTCGTTAATGAAGATACCGGGACAGAAATGAACGGGAAATCATTAGAGATTGGTAACGATTTAGTTGAAAACTTAAAGGACAGCGAAGATTTCCACTTTATTTTTGTTGATAAAAAAACAGCATATGAAAATTTAGAAAAGCAAAAGTATTATATGTTGATAGAGATACCAAAAGATTTTTCGGAAAATGCGACGACCTTACTTGAAGATAATCCACAGAAATTAGATTTGAAATATATCTCTAATCCTGGCTATAACTTTATTTCTTCTCAAATAGGGAACTCTGCAATTGAAAAAATTAAGCAAGGTGTAAGTAAAGAAGTAACGGAAACTTATGCGGAATCTATTTTTGAAAACATTACAGAAATGTCAGATGGCTTAAAAACAGCAAGCTCTGGTGCAAAAGATTTAGAAGAAGGAACAGATAAAATTAAATCTGGGACAGAAGAGGTTTATTCTAACTTAAAAACACTTGCTGAAAAGTCAATTCAATTTTCTGATGGTGTAAATAGTGCGAATGATGGAGTGAAAGAGCTAGCAGATGGTGCGGGGGATTTGAATAAAGGGTTATCGGAGTTACAATCCGCACAAGGGGAATTAAGTACTGCCGCTGAGCAATTACAAGCAGGGGATCAATCCATTCTGGATGGCGTGTCTCAAACAAAAGATGGAATCAATACAGTTAAAGCGAGTATACCTTCGCTAATCGAAGGGACAAATCAGCTTCAAACTGGTTCAGATAATTTATCGCAAAGTTTAACAGAATGGAGTGATAAATCAGAACAATTAGCTGCTGGAGCAAATCAATTAAATGAAGGTGCTAAAACCTTACAGGAAACAATAAATTCGATTATGCCGATGCTACAAGGATTACCAGAAGAAAATCAACAGCAGTTAATGGCAGCCATTCAAGGGTTGGTGGACGGAAGCTCTTCTATTGCTACAAATACAGTGGCTTTGAGCCAAGCAGCAGACCAGCTGGCAGAAGGTGGAGTGAGCCTTTCAAGCGGTCTAACTGAATTAAATGAAGGTCAAAAACAGCTTCAAACAGGTGTTAATCAGTTAAGTGATGGTAGCTCGAAGTTAGAAAGTGGGGTAAAGCAACAGGTAGCTGGTCAAGAACAATTTGTGTCTGGAATGAATCAGTATGCCTCTGAATTCTCAAAAGCTGTCGATGGGTCTTTTAATTTAGCTGAAGGTGCGAATACATTGCTAACAGGAATGAATACACTTGCAACTGGTTCCACTGCTTTATCAGATGGAACCAACTTGCTGAAAAACGGTTCAAAGGAACTGGTTAATGGAACTTCTACCTTATTGGATGGTAGTAAAGAGCTATCTTCTAAATTATCCGATGGAGCGGAGGAAGCAAGTTCCATACATTCGGATGAAAAAACCTATGATATGATTGCAGAACCGATTTTAGTGGACCAAGAAAAGGTATCGGATGTTCCGAATTACGGAACGGGCTTAGCTCCATATTTTATCTCACTTGGATTGTTTGTTGGTGCTTTAATGTTATCTATCGTTTTCTCTTTTGCCGAACCAGAGAGACAGCCAAAAAGTGGTATGCGTTGGTTTTTAAGCAAAACGATCATTCTAGTTGGAGTGGGTGTCTTGCAGGCACTAGTTGCGTCCTTTGTATTGCTCGTTATTTTGGGTATGGAAGTTCAAAGCGTACCGTTGTTTATCCTATTTACTGTTCTAACTAGTTTAGTATTTTTCTCGATTATCCAATTTTTTGTTACGTTATTTGGAAATCCTGGACGGTTTATTATCGTAATAATCATGATTTTCCAATTAACTACAAGTGCGGGAACATTTCCGTTAGAGTTAATACCAAATGTATTACAACATATCCACAATCTATTGCCAATGTCTTATTCAGTAGCTGGCTTAAAAGCGGTAATCTCAACTGGTGATTTTGAGTATATGTGGCATAATGCAGAGATTTTGGGGATTTATCCAATATTGTTCTTTGCAGGTACAGCTATTTACTTTATCTTTAAATATAGACGTCATTATATAAACAATGACATGGAAGTTACTGCGGAATAATAAGAAAGCTGCTGCTTTGTATCTTCATAGAAACTCTATTGGATATTTATGATAGAAATTCTTGAAGCTGCCAAATAGCAGCTTTTTGATTGTGCAGCCAAATCTGTGTTATAAAAAACTTTGCCAATTCTATGAAAAAAGTACAAATGAAGTGATTATTTCAGGTTTTTTCGTTATAGTATAAAAGGGTAATTAAATTCGGGAAAATAGGATATAATTCTACAAAATTTTAAGGGGTGTCTTTTTATGTTATTTATAGATAATAAAGGGATTACAGATCCGCGTATTAATCTTGCAATAGAAGAATATGCTTTGAAAAATCTAGACATAAATGAAACTTTTCTTTTATTTTATATAAATGAACCTTCCATCATTATTGGGAAAAACCAAAATACGATAGAAGAAATTAATACCGATTATGTAGAATCAAAAGGCATACATGTTGTCAGAAGATTGTCTGGTGGCGGTGCTGTTTATCATGATTTAGGCAATTTAAATTATAGCTTTATTACAAAGGATGACGGGGATAGCTTTCATAATTTTAGAAAATTCACAGAGCCTGTTGTCCAAGCGCTTAAAAGCATGGGAGTAAATGCTGAATTAAGTGGTCGCAATGATCTTCTTGCAGAAGGTAGAAAAATTTCTGGTAATGCCCAATTCTCTACAAGAGGAAGAATGTTTACCCATGGTACCTTGTTATTTGATTCTGAAATGGATCATGTTGTGTCAGCATTAAAAGTGAAAAAAGACAAAATTGAGTCAAAAGGGATTAAATCTGTAAGAAGTAGAGTAGCGAACATTACTGAATTTCTACCAGAAAAAATATCGGTGGAAGAGTTTCGTCGTCTTTTATTAGTTTATCTTTTTGACGGGGAAGAGAATATCCAAGAGTATGTATTAACAGAAGAAGATTGGGAGAAAATTCATCAATTATCAAAAGAAAGATACCAAAATTGGGATTGGAATTATGGAAAATCACCTAAATTCAATCTGCAGCATTCTCATCGTTTCCCAGTTGGGCAAATTGATGTAAGATTCGATGTGGTTAAAGGAATTGTGAAAAACTGTAAAATTTATGGTGACTTCTTTGGTGTTGGCGATGTAGAGGATATCGAGAAACGCCTTATTGGTATCCGCTATGACCGCGCAGAGTTAGAAAAGGCATTAGAAGACATTTCTATTAAGCATTATTTTGGGAATGTAACAAAAGAAGATTTTCTGCAATTGATTTATTAATAACTTCAGAGCATATTTTAGCATCTAAAATGATAGTGGTTATCCTATTGTTTAGGATGCTTTTTTACGTTCTTTCAGTGAATAATATTTCTTTAGTGGAATGGCGCGGACAATTTTTTATGTTTAACTGATAAAACAGTGTTAAACAGATGTCGATTCCAATGACTAATAAGATAAACAAAATAAATAGCAAAAAATACTCCTTTTAGTTCTAAAAATTCTTTTTTGGACTACTTATTAATAATAGGTTGTACTAGGCAGGAGGGAGATTATGACTAGAAAAATTGGTTTTTATGCAGTGGTTGCCTATGTGTTATACGGCTTGTTTTTTTATTGGTATTTATTTCAATACACTAGTCCAACTTTGCCATTTGAATTTCAGGGGTCTAGAGCTGATCCAAGTACTTTTCTAAATAGCAGAGAATTAGTATTAAGTGAGGAATATTCACGGGTAAGAAATTTCTTGTTTTTTATATCAACACCATTTGAATGGCTTCTATACTTATTCATTTTATTATTTGGTTTTTCGAAAGCATTTAAAAAATGGGGAGAGTCTTCTGCTAAATATAAGCCGCTACAAACAGCTATTTATTTATTTTGGCTGAATATAACAGCATTTGTTTTGACCTTTCCTCTTGGGTATATCAGTTATTCCTTATCAAAGACTTATCATATCTCTACACAAAGCTTTCCATCCTGGATGAAGGACGAAATGATTGATTTTTGGGTGAATTATGTTATTTTGTATCTCCTTGTCATCGTTTTATATTGGCTTATGAAAAAAAGTCAAAAGAGATGGTGGCTTTATGCATGGTTTTTATCTATTCCGTTTACATTATTTCTCACGTTTATCCAACCGGTTGTTATTGATCCGCTCTATAATGATTTCACCCCTTTAAAGGATAAGGCATTAGAGGCTGAAATATTGAAGTTAGCGAGTGCTTCGAATATACCAGCTAACCATGTTTTCGAAGTGAATATGTCTGATAAAACTAGTGCATTAAATGCATATGTTACTGGAATAGGAAGCAATGCAAGAATTGTCCTATGGGATACGAGTTTAAAGGAATTAGAGAATGACGAAATTTTATTTGTTATGGCACATGAAATGGCTCATTATGTAGAAAAACATATTTATATTGGGATAGGCATTTCTTTATTCTTTTCCTTGTTTGGTTTATATTTTGTTTATAAATTAATGCACTGGATTGTGAATAGATGGGGAGATGCACTTAAAATATCGAGAGTAGAGGATATCCATTCTTTTCCTCTAGTACTTTTATTAATTTCCATGTTGCTGTTTGCTGTAAATCCAGTAACTAATTTAATTTCAAGATATGAAGAAAAAAGGGCTGATGACTATGCAGTCCAATTAACAGAAGATCCAGAAGCAGGTATTGTTACTTTTCAAAAGTTAGCAAAAACGGGATTGAGTGAAGTAAACCCACCTTTATTAGTAAAAATATTCCGTTATAGTCATCCGACAATGCTAGAAAGAATCAGTAAGCTAGAAGAGGAAAGCATCCGTTTGCAAAATCAACAGCAAGAATGATCGTTTCCATGTGGGATACTACTAATCTTTAAAGACGGATAATCTCTAATTTAGCTCTTGAATAAAGCTACCTTTATTTCAAATAACGATAAACACGAAGTATTATGTAATCATTTTGCATAAATGCTCGTGTTTATTATTTTAAACATAGATGTAAAAACGACTTAGTTTTTATACTTTACTAAATTTAAAAACATAGATAACTATCATGAGCAAAAGATAAAGGATGTCTCAAAGGGCTTAATTCAGCTAGCTGGATTAGCTCTTTGGGGCATCCTTAAATTATTTAGAACTCTTTATTATCAAGTACCGAAGCGCTTACATAATAAGTTGAATTTAATACTTAGTTCGTTAAATTTTTCTTTATTTCGTTCATCAATGGCTTTATCAATCAAGGACATCAAACTTGCTTTTTCATTATTTAATTGAATTTCAGAAAGCAGCATTTCAATGTAGAGGTCTTTTACATAAGTTTCTGTGTTCTTTTTCTTGCCACTTAACTTTGTAAACTCAGTGTAGGACTTATCATTCATTGTCTTTCCCTCCTGATGCCTTTTTAATATTATATGGGAAAATTTGATAATTATCAATCTATTTTTTAATAATTTAGAAATTTGATTATAAAGTATGTCTATGTTCTGAAAATTTAGGAAGTATTTAGGTTAATTAGGTAAAAAGTGCTATTATTAGGTTAGTTTACTAAATAAAAGGAGTGATTTATTGATGGAAGAAAAATATGTAATAGTTGATAATTATGCTATTAATTATCATACGCGAGCAGTGCTCCCTTATAAGTTGGCTAATGGTGTTATCTATTCAAAGATATACGAACAAAATAACGTTTTTTTATGCAAACATAGCCCGCTAATGATTGTTAAAAATACCTGTAGTTATCTGGGGAGCTCCTATGAAGGAAGGAGAGAGGGAACTCGTCGGTTAATGACCTATTACCATAAGGTTCCAATCGTAATTGATCCATATAATTCTGTTTATTTTTTTCCTACTCATTCTCCTAGAAATCAAAACTGTGCATGGATTTCACTTCATCATATTCTTGACATTAAAAAAATAGAAGCGTCCAAAGTAAGAATCACCTTCCAAAACTCACAAAAGATTGAAATAGGGATTTCCATCTATTCTCTGAGAAATCAAATAATGAGGACGAATTCATATAAAACTTTGCAACATTATAATTATGAAGCTAGTATGAATCCCAAACTCACGTATAAAAGTGGAATGGATAAACAGATAGAGCTGGCAGAAAACCAAATGAAATATAAAAAGAAGTGGAGTAAATCGGTGAACTGACCTAGCCAAATGAGACATATATAAAACACCTATCCATATTAAATTTAACACTTTTTCATTAATTTGATATTGGTTCTTTACTGGAAATAGTTCAGGCACTTTGTCACTTTACTTGGAG
>NZ_CATNHG010000100.1:0-36608 GCF_950097965.1 Bacillus sp. T2.9-1 | reverse complement strand
GCTCCAAGTAAAGTGACAAAGTGCCTGAACTATTTCCAGTAAAGAACCAATATCAAATTAATGAAAAAGTGTTAAATTTAATATGGATAGGTGTTTTATATATGTCTCATTTGGCTAGGTCAGTTCACACCTCTAATCCCTTTTTTATTAATTATTTTTACTGTTAACTAATATATGTAGGTCTTTAGATACTGGCATAATGGACTACTTTGTACTAGTCTAAGAATATAATTTAACTAATCGACGAAAGGGCAAAATCATTGAAAAATGATGACGCAAAGCTATAGGGGCTTCAGGGTATAAAGGTAGACGGAATAATTTCCAATCATTCCATACTCTTGCCAGCCAGTTACCGAATATACCTTCGACGATTCAGATGAAGGGGACTAGAAAATTGAGACAGGAAAATAACGATGAATTAATAATAAAACGAGCAAGAATTGTGAAGGAACAAATTGATTCTATTGAAACTGGCCATATAGGAAGAGGCTTATTTTTCGGCATGCTCATAAGCACTCCATTATGGATTTCTTTTTTTTGATGGCTTCGTATTTTCCTTTTTTTATTGGAGAAGTAAAACCTAACCAACATGAAAATATTTTACTTATACGGAATAAGGGCATATAATCATGATAAGAATAGGCATGGAAACCATTAGGAAAGGAGCTTTCATAATGGAAGATTCAAAAGAGAAATTAGAACAAGAAATATCGGTAGCAGGAAAGCATTATTCCGAGGAAAAATTCTGGAAGAAACTTGCAAGGTTTGGTAAAAAAGCAGGTTCCTCTGTTGTTTATGCGGTTTTACTTTTATATTACACCTTACAAAAACCAAATGTACCTAAAAAAGTAAAAGCAACTATTATTGGAGCTTTAGGCTATTTTATCTTACCAATTGATTTAATACCTGATTTTCTAGTTGGGATAGGCTATACCGATGATTTAGGTGCTTTAGGGATTGCATTACTCCAAGTAGCCATGTATATTGATGATGATATTAAATCTAAAGCAAGAACAAAGCTTGCAGAGTGGTTTGGTAACAAAGTGGATACCACGGATATAGATAAAAAATTGCATTAACGAAAAAAAGATCTCTAATGTCCTAAAAATAAAGCAGGTGAAAAAATATCAACTATTTTCTTCGCTTGCTTTTTTATTCCCAAAAATCAAAGTAACCGAAAGCAAACAACCTAAGTATTTCTAGGATAATTATTAAAGTCAAGGCTAAACTATCTTTATCTTAAAAATAGGATGGTGTTATCTTTGTCTTATATATGGCAGTCAATCATACTTATACTTTCCGGAATATTGCTACTCCGTTTGGCTGGTAGAAAATCCATTTCTCAAATGACACTAGCTCAAACGGTTATTATGATTTCTTTAGGAACCATTATTGTTCAACCGATTGTCGAAAAAAGTACTTTTAAAGCTATTATTAGTGCGGGTATTTTTGTTGTCACTATACTCCTTTTAGAGTTCTTACAGCTTAGATCAAATCGATTTGAAAAGTTTATAACAGGTAAATCAAAAGTAGTGATTAATAACGGACAAATAAATAGTAAAGTGCTAAAAAAGTTAAGATTGACAGTAGATCAATTAGAAATGCGTTTAAGAAACAATGGTATCAGTAAAATAGAGGACATAAAACATGCGACAATCGAGCCTAATGGTCAATTAGGGTTTGAATATATGGAGAACGCCAAGCCTCTAACAGTTGGAGAATTTCAAAAAATAATGCATACGTATTTTTCGAATCCACAAAATCCTAATCCTACTCGGACCATGAGTAATGGAAACAATATCTTCAGCGAAATAAATGAGCAGGATCAGCATAATCCTAAGTGGCTTCAATAAATAAAAGGGACTCCAAAAGTCTGTAACATGACTTTCGGACAGTCCCTTTTTTGTTATTATAAAAACAACCCAACAATTGTCGCTGTTAAAGTAGAAGCAAGTGTTGCTGTTAATAACATTTTCAAACCGAATTTTGCAACGATATCTGCTTTTTTCGCATTAATCGCTTGTATCGATCCAGCAATAATCCCAATACTAGAGAAGTTTGCAAAAGATACAAGGAATGTAGAGACAATTCCTACTGTTTTCTCTGATAACTCCCCAATCATTGGCTGGAATTGCAGCATTGCTACAAATTCATTTGCAGCTAATTTCGTACCCATTACAGATCCAGCAGTTACAATTTCACTGACAGGTATCCCCATTATCCAAGCAACCGGCGCAAATACATATCCTAATAATCCAGTAAATCCGATTCCGAAAATACTTGTAAAGAAACCATCAATTAAAGCTAGTAAACCTACATAAGCAACTAGCATAGCGGCAACAATTAAAGCAACGCGTCCACCATCTAAAGCTCCTGCTGAGATTGCTCCAAATACAGAATTGGTGTTGGAAACATCTTTAATGTTAATTGTCTCATCTTCATCTTTTGAAATAGGAGCAACTAATGTTGCAATTATTAATGCAGATAATGCATTTAAAATCATAGCAGCAAGTACATATTGCGGAGGAATCATTTCCATATATGCTCCCATAATGGATGCAGATACAGATGCCATAGCAGATGTACAAACAATGAATAGCTTATTGGCATTCATAGAATCTAAGTGTGTTTTAATCGCAATAAGTGATTCAGATTGACCAAAGAAGATAGAGTTAATGCTATTAAATGTAACTACCTTTGATAACCCAGTAATTTTCGCCAATGCCCCACCAATATATTTAATCGCTAGCGGCAAAACTTTTATGTGGGTTAATAAAGATAATAAAGTAGAAGTGAAAATGATAAGCATCAGTACATTTATAAAAAATACACTTCCACCTTCTGGAACTAATCCACCTGTAACAAAACTAACACCTTCATTCCCATAGTTAAGAACTTTGGAAACTCCATTGGATGTAGCTTCAACTATTTTTAGTCCTACAGTAGTTTTAAACATTATTAGTGCAACAATAAATTCAAGCACAAATAATACGAGGATAGCTCTGAAATTAATCCTTTTTTTATCATTTGATAGTAAAAAGGCAATTGCTATCGTTACGATGATACCTAATATCCCAACTAAAATCGACATAGAAAATTCCTCCTAAATAAGAAACAAAAACAAGCCTTTCTCCTTAACATAAAACTATCTCAATATAGTTAATATGTTTTCGATAAGCATTGTTAATACATTAAAAACGATATACAGTTTTAGATGTTACCTTATATTTAGGCCATTGTCATCCTTTAATTGAATATCAGGTTAAATTAATAAAATTAAAACCTTTCAAAAAATTATCTAAATATATTTAATTTCTACGATTCAAAATTCTTTTCCAAAAATCACAGAAATAAAAGGAAGCAATTTTAGAAAGTACTCCCTAAAATTGCTTCCTTTTATCCTATTATATATTCTACTTCTTATTCTTTAATGAATATTTTCCTTTTCTTGCTTTGCAGTTTCATATGCATTATTCACACTGTGTAAAAGGACACTATTTTAAAGTACTTTCGCACTTTCCAATCCTTACTATTGTGTTATCTTTGCTTTTTTTGATAAAAAAAGCTGAACTATTTCTTCTTGACTATACTTTTGCAGGAGAAGAGAATCGATCATTTCTCGAACTGCACCATCTCCTCCATTTGATTCAGCTACAAATGCGACTTGATTTTTCACAAAATCAATCGCATTTTTGGGAGCACATGGCCATCCTACCTTTGTTAAAATAGGAATATCGTTGAGATCATCACCCATATAGCATACTTCCTCAAACCCTATTCCTATTTCATCGATTATCTTCTGAAGTGTTATCAACTTATCATGAATTCCTTCAAAAACATAGTCAAATTTTAACTCTTCTGCTCTTTTTCTAACTGCTTCAGACTTCCTGCCCGTTATAATAGCAGTCTTTATCCCTACTTGTTTAGCTAGACTAATCCCCATTCCGTCCTGGGTATGAAAAGCTTTATACTCCGTTCCGTCTGAACCAATATACAGTCTCCCATCTGTTAATACTCCATCCACGTCTAATACAATTAACTTAATCGCCATGTAATTACTTAAATGCCTAACTTCATTAAATCATGGAGATGGAGCATTCCAACTGGTTTATTATAGGGATCCACAATTGGGAGTACGGTTATTTCTTTCTCCTCCATTAATTGCAGGGCTTCAGCAGCTAAAGCACCTCTTTCAATTACAATCGACGGAGCAGAGATTAAATTTTCGACATTTTCATTCATGACATCCATCGAGAGGGCAAAGGCTCTACGGATATCTCCATCTGTAAGAACCCCTATTAATTGATCGTTTTCATTCACAATCGATGCTGCTCCTAAACCTTGATCTGTCATCGCAAATAAGGCATCTTTCACTTTGTCTCCTTCTCGGACAATAGGGTTTTTCCTCGTATGAAAAATAATATCGTCGACCTTTAATAATAATTTCCTACCCAAAGAACCATTTGGATGATAAAGTGCAAAATCCTCTGGTCTAAACTTTCGTGCTTCTAATAACGCAATAGCAATAGCATCGCCTAAGGCAAGGGTTACAGTTGTGCTTGTTGTTGGTGCTAAGCCTAACGGACATGCTTCTTCAAACTCCCCTAGACATAGAGCTACATCAGCCTTCATTGCTAAAGTGGAAAATACATTTTTCGTAATAGCAATTAACTTCGCTCCAATCGTTTCTATGGAAGGAAGTAATCGTAGTACTTCATCACTTTCTCCACTATTTGAAATAGCGAGTACAACATCATCTGAAGTCACCATCCCTAAATCTCCATGCAACCCTTCAGATGGATGCAAATAGCAGGATGGTGTTCCTGTGCTTGAGAAAGTCGCCTGTATCTTTCTACCAATAATACCTGACTTTCCTATACCCGTTACCACTACCTTCCCTTCACAGGATAAAATTAGTTGAATGGCATCTTCTACTGAATTATCCAACATATCTCTTAAATCCAATATTGCTTGTGCTTCTTTTTCTAAAACGTTTGCTAATGTATCTGTGTAATCGAATTTCGGTAAATTAATTTCTTGCATATAAATCACTCCCATTCTTACAGATTTTTCACCAGTGCATCAATCTCCACTATTGGCTTTAACACTTCCTCTAACTCGGCTAATTTCACCATGTTTGGTCCATCAGACATTGCTTCATCAGGATTCGGATGAACCTCCATAAATATGGAAGAAATCCCTACTGCAGCTGCAGCTCTTGATAAATAGGGAACAAATTCTCTTTTTCCACCAGTTGTTGTTCCATTGCCGCCTGGTATTTGAACACTATGTGTGGCATCAAAAACGACTGGTACCCCTAATTCCTGCATCGTTATAAGAGATCGCATATCCACAACTAAATTATTATAGCCAAATGTGGAACCACGTTCCGTTAATAAAATCTGTTCATTTCCGCTCTCTCTTAACTTAGTAACAACATTTTTCATATCCCACGGTGCCAAAAACTGTCCCTTTTTCACATTCACAATCTTTCCTGTTTCTGCGGCAGCAACCAATAAATCAGTTTGTCTGCATAAAAAAGCTGGTATTTGCAATACATCCAATACTTCTGCTGCAACAATCGCTTGGGCTCGCTCATGAATATCTGATGTAACTGGCACATCAAATGTTTCTTTTACCTTAGCTAACATTTCAAGACCTTTCTCCAAACCTGGTCCTCGAAAAGAATGAATGGAAGAGCGATTTGCTTTGTCATAGGATGCCTTGAAGATAAAAGGGATGTTTAGCTTTGTTGTTAATTCCTTTAGGTGTTCAGCCGTTTCCATAACAAGTTTCTCATCCTCCATAACACAGGGACCAGCAATTAGAACAAAGGGTTCCATGCCTCCAAAGACAATAGTATCGTTTAATATAACTTTTTGTGTAATGGTACATACCTCCTCTATAAATGAATTTCCTTAAAATTATTCTGAATGATGTTTTATAAGCAAAATGTGGTAGATGAGATGGATAAGGGAAAGGATATTTTTTGGAATTTTCTAATTATATACCGTGTAGTTTACATAATATATGAAAGAAGATGTTTTGAAAAGGATTTTGTTACATTATCTGACACACTTTTTTTATTTCCCCCTAAAACATCGTTATTTTTCTGACAAAAAAAGACTTTCCGTTATATTAGGAAAGTCTCTCTTCATAAAGCTTTGCCTTAGGAAATGAATTAAGCTATTGTCTTTTCTTCCATTTGAGTTGTTTTGACTCGAGAACCTGGAATAATATTAAATAAAATATTTAATATTATCGCGGTTATTCCACCTGCCACGATACCACTTTGGAAAAGAATGCGGATGCTTTCTGGGAATTTCATAAAAATATCAGGAACGACAGTTACACCAAGTCCCATCCCTATTGAGCATGCAAGAATTAATAAGTTACCTTGTTGATTAAAGTCTACTTTTCCAAGCATTTTAATACCATAGGACACTACCATTCCAAACATCGCAAGAGAAGCTCCCCCAAGGACTGGAGTTGGAATCAATGTTGTGATAGCTGCAATTTTAGGAATAAAGCCTAAAATAATTAAAATCGTACCAGCTGCATAAATGACATTTTTCGTTTTTACACCTGTTAGCTGAACAAGCCCAACATTTTGCGAATACGCAGTGTAAGGGAATGAATTAAATATTCCACCAATAACAGATGCCACTCCTTCTGAACGATAGCCCTTCGCTAGATCCTTTTCAGATACCTCTTTGTTTGTAATATCTCCGAGTGCTAGATAAACGCCTGTTGATTCAATTAAACTCACAATAGCAACAAGTGTCATCGTAATGATAGAAGTAAGATCGAAGGTTGGAGCCCCGAAATAAAACGGAGTAATTCCATGAAGCCACTTTGCTTCTCCTACCTCTGAAAAATGAACCATCCCCATAAATGATGCAATAATGGTTCCAATAATAATACCAAGTAAAATAGAGATTGTTTTGATAAATCCAGTTGTAAACTTATTAAGTAAAATAATGATTGCTAACACACCAAAAGCAAGAACTAAATTTTTTAGGTTACCAAAATCTGCACTACCTTCTCCACCAGCCATATCATTAAAGGCTACAGGAATTAAAGTAAGACCTATGATTGTAACAACAGAGCCAGTAACAACTGGCGGAAAGAATTTTACTAGTTTGCTGAAAATAGATGAAATAAGAACGACAATAATACCAGAAACAATAATTGCTCCATAAATAGCGGATATTCCATGCTTAGTTCCAATTGCAATCATTGGACCAACAGCTGTAAATGTACAACCTAACATAACAGGAAGACCGATCCCAAAGAATTTGTTTTTCCAAACCTGTAACAATGTCGCTACCCCACAAGTTAATAGGTCGATTGAAATAAGGTATGCTAATTGTTCTGATGTTAAGTTTAGAGCCCCACCAACGATTAAAGGTACGAGCACAGCACCTGCATACATCGCTAGTACATGTTGTAGACCTACAGACCAAGTTTTTACTGTCATTTTTTCCATTTTAATATCCTCCTGCATAAATGCCTTCGTTTATTCGTTGTTCAGCAAATGTAACTTTTCCACTCTTTAAAGATGCAATTCTTGCTAAAGACTCTAATCGATAGCCTTTTGCGATTAACTCTTCTGCTCCTTGCTGGAATGATTTTTCGATCAATATCCCAATCCCACTTACAGTCGCACCAGCTTGCTCGACAATGTTCGCTAAGCCAAGAGCCGCCTGTCCATTAGCCAAAAAGTCATCAATTACTAGAACATGGTCTTCTGGATGAATATACTTTTTAGAAACAGTAATTTCATTTGACTCTCGTTTAGTAAAGGAATAAACCGTTGCTGTATACAAATCACTTGTTAATGTCAGGGATTTTCTTTTTCTTGCAAAAATTACAGGAACATCTAATGCCAGCCCTGCCATTATAGCTGGTGCGATACCAGATGACTCTATTGTTAAGATTCTAGTAATTCCTGCTTCTTTAAACAATCTAGCAAATTCAAGGCCAATCTCTTTCATCAGATGAGGGTCCATTTGGTGATTAATGAATGAATCTACTTTTAATACATGATCACTTAAAACAATACCTTCTTCTTCAATTTTCTTCTTCAATAAATCCATTAACTAGACTCTCTCCTTTTTTAGAGGACAGTGTTACCAAAGTATTCGTAATGACTGTCCTCTCTTAATACGAAAAAAAGCACATTCGCTTACTCTATGAGTAAGCGAATGTGCTTTTTCGAGCAAAATAAACTGCTCTATTTAGGCAATAGATCAGTATATCTCCATTTTTATGCGCTTACCCGTAGTCAGATGATTAACGGTCATCTGGTAGAAACTTGCAGGCCATATTCCTGCTATTATACGAGTGGTTATTTTGTTAGATTATTTGACAACATAATGGATTATAACGGATTTTCTTTGAAATGAAAACCATAATTTTTTAAAGGGGAAAAGTTTCCATCTATTTTTATTATAACATCCATTAGGCACTAATATTCTGACAATTTTTCAACATTCTCAAAACTCTATTTACAGTTTATTTGAGTAATCATTTAATTTTTTAGCCATTTCTAATATTTGTTCCATAATAACCGATGTATGCTGAATCGAGTCTGCTTGTTTTTCACCAATTGCCGCAATTTTTTCAATTGATTCATTGATTGCATTAGTAGTGCTTCTAATTTCTTCCATCGTTTGAGAAATAGTTTGTGTAAAGTTGACTGTTTCTTTTGAGAATTTACGTATTTCATTCGCTACTACCTCAAAGCCCTTCCCCTTTTCTCCAGCTCTTGCTGCTTCAATAGCAGCATTTAATCCTAATAGATTCGTCTGATCGGCCACTTTTTTTATAATCGAAACTACTTCACTCGTTTTCCTTATATTTTCTTCTGCAACATTTGATTGCTCTAAAAGTAGTTTGGAAAAATCCACTAAGGAATGCGATCCATCGGCTATGTTATTAATATGTTCTTGTGATTGTGATAAAGATCTTGTTATTTCATCTACGATATTTCGTATCTCTGTTTGCCTTTTTAACTGAACAGCTATTCCGCCAATCACTTCTCCTTTTGTATTGATAATCGGAGAAGCTGTTCCAATAAATTCAAAACCGTAAAAATCTGCTGGCACCTCTTGCTTTAACGTTTTCTTTTCACGTATTGCCTCTTTTAATGGTTCATCAGGCTGCAGAGCTTGATTCGGTTTAATATGTAAATCAATAACCTTTCCAGGAAAATAAGCAATAAATTTGTCCCTATCGCAAATTGCAATAGAGAGATCAGCAGGAATTGCTGCTTTAATAATGGGAACTATAGGGATAATATCTTCTAAGGATTCTACTTGTTTAATCACAGTTGTCGCACTCCAATCTTTCTAAATCACTTCAACATACTACCATAAACATACCATATTTTCACAATTTTTTACTTTTGATTTCGACTCTTTCGTATTGGAATATATTGCAACATGTTATAATGATATTAGTTCTCTTCTTATTATTGACAAAAAAGAGAATTAAAACCTAACTATTATGTGGTGATTTCCCTGTTTAAAATACTATTAATCGAAGATGATCAAACATTATTTCATGCCATAAAGGAACGCTTAGAGCAATGGTCCTATGAAGCTTTTGGAATAAATGATTTCAATAGAGTCATGCAGGAATTTACGGAGATAAAACCTGATTTAGTGCTTATCGATATCCAGCTTCCTAAATATGATGGATTTCATTGGTGTCGAATGATAAGGGGCCATTCAAACGTGCCAATTATATTCCTATCCTCAAGAGATCACCCAACTGACATGGTTATGTCGATGCAGCTCGGAGCAGATGACTTTGTGCAAAAACCGTTTCATTTTGATGTCTTAATTGCAAAAATACAGGCAATTCTCCGCCGTGTTTATAATTACAGCTTAGAGCAGTCGCTACTTAAAACATGGTGCGATGCCACAATAGATTTTGAAAAAAATACGGTAACTTCTACTGTTGGAGAAATTGAACTAACGAAAAATGAAATGTTCATCTTAAAAATCCTACTAGAGCAGAAAAATAAAATCGTCTCTAGAGATCATCTTATAAATGAACTTTGGAATGATAAACGGTTCGTTAGCGACAATACGTTAACAGTAAATGTAAATCGTTTACGAAAAAAACTCGATGAGCTCCATCTTGGTAGCAATATAGAAACAAAAGTTGGCCAAGGATATATGGCGATTGAAGAGGACATAAAATGATTAAACAATATTTAATTGAAAAAAAAAGCTGGATTATCTTTATTCTATTTCTACAACTGTTTCAATTATTTATGGCAAGTATCGATGAGACCATCTCTTTTTATTCAATGGTCTATATTTGCTTTATTAGCATGCTTTTGTTTCTACTCTTTTCAATCTTTCAATATCAAAAGGAAACAAACTTTTATAAAGGGCTTTCTACCCGAGAGGATGATTTAGACCTTACATCCTTACCAAAAGCAAAAACACCTTTTGAGAAAATCATGGAGGACAGTTTTACACAGCAGACTGCCATTCTAATGAAAGAGCGCAATCAAAATCTTGAACAGCTTGAACGTGAAAAAGATGAACTGCTTTCATGGATTCACGAAGTAAAAACACCGTTAACGGCATTGCGTTTATTGATTGACTCCATTGATAATCATGAAATAAAAGCATCCCTAACGTTCGAGTGGCTGAGAATTCATCATTTGCTGGATCAACAGCTCCACCAAAAACGGTTTCCCTTTATTCAAAATGATCTATATATCGAAAGTATCGATCTCGAGAATATCCTTTTCGATGAAATCAAGGCATTACAATCTTGGTGCATACAAAAAGGGATTGGCTTTGATATCGAGTTACAAAAGACCACTGTACTAACAGATGGAAAATGGCTTTCTTTTGTTGTGAGACAACTGATTAGTAATGCTGTGAAATATAGTAGCAAGGGAGATATTATCCTAAAAAGCTATGACCATCATGGTTATACATGTTTGAAAATTGCGGATAGCGGGATTGGAATCGCCATTCAGGATTTGCCTAGAATTTTTGATAAAGGCTTCACTTCTACCGCTAAACATCAAAATAATCATGCGACAGGCATGGGATTATATCTATCCAAAAAAATTGCAGACGCTCTAAAAATCATCATCGAGGTGGATTCAAAGGTAGATGAAGGAACAACAGTGACTCTAACATTTCCGAAAAACAATGCATTTGATCAACTTCATCATTAATTAAAATGTTTGTGGGAGGCATCGTGACAAAAATGTCACATGCCTCTTTTATTTGTTCGCCAAATCGAAGGAATGTATAAAAATCCTTTTATATAATGAATCTATCATGTATAGGAGTGTGAAAAAAATGGACATATTAGTTGCTTCAAAAGTTCATAAAAGTTATGGGAATAAAGCAAATCGCCAGGAAGTGCTTAAAGGTGTAGACTTAAGCGTCCAAAAAGCTGAATTTGTCAGCATTATGGGGGCATCGGGTTCGGGAAAGACTACGCTTTTAAACGTCCTTTCTTCCATTGACCAAGCTACCGGTGGAACCATTCACATTGTTGAAAAAGAAATTACACGTCTAAAGGAAAAACAGTTAGCTGAATTCCGAAAAAATCATTTAGGATTTATCTTTCAAGATTATAATTTACTCGATACTTTAACAGTAAAAGAAAATATTCTTTTGCCATTATCCATTACAAAGACACCACAAAAAGAGGCACATCAACGCTTTGATAAATTAGCAAAAGACCTAGGTATTTACGAGATAAAGAATAAGTATCCAAACGAGATATCAGGAGGGCAAAAACAACGAACGTCTGCAGCAAGGGCATTCATCCATGAGCCAGACATTATTTTTGCTGATGAACCGACTGGAGCGCTTGATTCGAAATCCGCTTCTGATTTATTAAATAAATTAAGCCATCTAAATCAAACAAGAAATGCAACAATCCTCATGGTTACACATGATGCAGTAGCTGCAAGCTATTGCAGCAGAGTAGTTTTCATTAAAGATGGACAAATTTATACACAGCTTTATAAAGGGGATCAAGATAGACAACGTTTTTTCCAAGATATTATCAAAACACAAGGAATTTTGGGTGGTGTGCAAAATGACTTTAAGTAATCTAGTCATTCGTAATCTCAAAAAAAATATAAAATACTATTATCTATATATTTTTGCCTTAGTATTTAGTGTTTCATTGTATTTTTCCTTTGTGACATTACAATATGATCCGTCAATGGATGCTGCCGGGAACACAGTGAAAGGTGCTGCTGCCATTAAAGCTGCTTCCTTATTATTAGTTGCTATCGTTTCGATTTTTCTCCTTTACGCTAATACGATTTTTATTAAACGGCGCGGAAAAGAAATTGGCTTGTTTCAATTGATTGGAATGACGAAAAGCAGAATCTTTCGTTTGTTAACACTGGAAAATTTCATCTTATACTTTTTATCTATCATTATTGGTATTTTTATCGGATTTTCTTTTTCAAAAGTAACCGTCATGATTTTATTTAAAGTAACTGGTGTAACAGCCATTACCAAGCTTCACTTTTCTACCGAGGCTCTTGTGCAAACAATCATAGTTTTTTGTATCATATACATTTTCATTATGTTAATGAATTATATTTTCATTAAAAGACAGACCATCCTTTCCTTATTCCGTATTACTTCTTCTACACAAGCACGAGTGAAGAAAATGTCAGTATGGGAAATAATCATTGGTATTGTTGGCATTGTCTTTATTATTAGCGGCTATTTTATCTCTTCAAAACTATTTAGTGGTTCTTTTCAAACAATGAATATGCTATTTATGGCAATGATTTCGATTCTATCCCTTGTAATAATTGGAACCTATTTGTTTTATAAGGGATCCGTTAGTTTTCTATTCAACCTTATTCGCAAAAAGAAAAATGGTTACATTAATATTAATCAAGTTCTTTCCTTATCTAGTATTATGTTTCGTATGAAATCGAACTCTATTTTATTAACGATAATCACATCTGTATCGGCGCTAGCAATAGGCTTATTATGCTTAAGCTATATATCCTACTATTCTGCTGAAAAAACAGCGAAGGAAACTGTTCCAGCAGATTTCACCTTTGCTCATTCAGAAGATGCCGAAGCATTCTCTAAGCTACTGAATAAACAAGAAATCGCTTATAAGGAAGAAAGAATTCCTGTTATTCAAGCAGATTTCAATGTAAAAGACATCTTGAACGACATTCCAGGCGAATCCACCCTAGATTCTACCAAGATGCAATTGCCTGTCATTAGCGAAGAATATGTAAAGGGTGTGAGCTTATCAAAAGAGGAAGTAGCTTTCACTAGGTATAGTTCTGCATTAGAAAAGTTTATAAACCTAAAGTCAAAAGGAACTATTTCCATTTTGGTCAATGGAAGCTCACTCTCATTAAATTATGTAGGACAAAAGGATCTATTCCTTATCCCTTATACCTTTACTAGTGGCGGACTTCCAACCGTTATTGTCGACTCATCTGTTTTTCATTTACTAGAAAAGAATATGGATGAAAGTATCCAAACACCATCTAATATATATATTGGAATTCATATTAACAAGGACCATGAAATCGCAGCTGCAAATAAACTTTATCAACAGCTATCTTTAGAAAATTCAAGTTCTATTTCACGCTATGATAGAATCCAAACCCAAAAAGAAATGATGGGTTTGACAATGTTTATCGTCGGTTTTCTTGGACTTACCTTTCTCATAACGTCTGGTTGTATTCTCTATTTTAAACAAATGGATGAAGGAGAAGAAGAAAAATATACTTATACCATTCTCCGCAAATTAGGATATACACAGAATGACTTATTAAATGGAATCAAAATAAAACAGCTATTTAACTTTGGTATCCCATTACTAGTCGGCTTGCTTCATAGTTATTTTGCTGTTCAGTCTGGCTGGTTTTTCTTCGGGACAGAATTATGGGCTCCCATGTTCATCGTAATGGGACTCTATGCAGTACTCTATTCGATATTTGGGATTCTATCTGTTGCTTTTTATAAAAAAATTATAGCCGATGCTTTGTAGTATTAGCTATGAAAGCGGAGAAAATGTTCAATAACTGGAGCAAAAAATAACCGGCTATTTTCGAAGATTTATTTTTAAATGGTTTTACTAAATACAAAAAGGAATCAAACATAACTGTCTGATTCCTTTTTATATTAGTTCGCTTCTTGACTCCAGCCAAAAAGTTGATTATCTCGCTGCTCCGATTCTAAAACCGCATGGTGAAATGCTCTAAAATCAATCGGCTGATCCTTCTTCTCAGCAATCACCCTAATATATTCACCAATCTTCACCTTATTGCTTGGAGAAACTTGGCCAAATGGTATTTCTGCTGATCTGCCGTAATAGACATTCACTGTTTTATTCGCTAATTTTACTTTCTTACTATTTATTAAATAACGTGAATTAGGAACCGTATAAACTGTCTCCCAATCACTTTCTGTCTCAAATTTAATTTTTGATAGATGTTCTCCTGCAGCTGAAATAAGAATAACATCTGGTTGTAAGTATTCGATAAGCTCATGCCATAATTTCACGCCACTAGCTTGAAGGTCTTTCTTTGCTTCTTTGCTTAAACTATCCCAAGTAGGATTCGTTGCAAGCGGTGAGCAAATATCTGTATGCAATGCCGTATTTTCTTTATTACCATAAAAGCTTGCATTTAATCCATTCAAAATCGGTTCAAAAGAAGGCTCATACCATGCTTTATATGGGTCTTTTTCAAAATACTGGTCAAGTGCAGTAATATATTGTTGATTGAATTGATAGTGATGGTCTCGTTTCATTGATTGAAACCTTTGGAAAGGGTCAGGGTCAGGGAAATCGCGCCTAGACGGATTTAGACCTACAGTAATGATGCGGATAGGGGATTCAAAATACTTCTTACTATTACCAAAATACATAACTGGCATTGAAGGCTTTACAAGATACGGCCTCTCTTTCTTACTTTCATACATTTCCCAATACTTTTTAATTAATTCGGTTTGTACTGCCTGTTGAATAACAATAAAAATCATCCTTTCAATTTAGTAAAAAATATAGCAAGTCCACAAAAAGTGGAATTCCTTCTTCTCTATTATATATTATCTTTTGTCTATTGGTAAAGAATACGTCGTGTTTTATAAAAAAATCTTTTTTATGTGGAATAACTAAATATAACTATTAGAAAGGAAGCTGAAATACTTTCTAATAGCTATATTTATTTTCACAGTGATTTTCGTTACCTACTGCCTATTATTTGAGAACTTTTTGAAGACTTTCTCCTTTTTTGTTGCAATCATATCGATAAACATTGTCTTAAAATGGTCTTTTGTAATAGATGGTGTACTTGTATTTTTCGGGCTATTTTCTAATGGATAATATCGCTCCCATCGCTCTACCATTTCCTCTAGACTACATCCACTTAATGGGTGCACAGGAGGTTCAAGTTTAATTTCTGCCAGCTTTCGATCTAATGGAACAATCGATGGTGTATTTGTATCTTTATAAATATGCTCTAATTTATTCTTATTAAGAAAATCAATAAAGTGATCAAAATTCATAGCGTGTACCTTTGTAGGTGCTTGAAAGTCACTTTTCTCTATTATTCCAGACAAGGTTGTCTTGCTCGTTATTTTATTAGCCATTAACTTTGTTAGTTGATGGTACTCAGCTAATTCCCTCATTCGAGCATCCTTAGGAATAATTAAACTTGGGGTTCCTGCAATCGTTGCTGCAATATTCCCATGCAGCCTTGCTCCAAAACTCAGATCAGCATCTTTCATAAAGTCTAACCATGTAGGTACATTTAGGAAAAATCGGACTCTATTGTTCATATATACAGGATCTGACATTTTAATTGGATATTTTTTGCTTACTTCTGCTATGGATGGTGCTCCCAAATACGTTAATTTCAATTCTTTTAACCATTGCGGAATAAAATAATGATTTGGATATTCTTCCATCCCTCTAGCAATAAAGTCTAGGACCTTTTTTTGGGAACGACGAGAAGAATTAACACAGATTTTTGACTCTTTCGTTATATGAGTATTTCTTATATGTAATTCTCTTCCAAAGGTATACATGGAAGGACAGCCAATTACTACATGGTCAATGCCTTCACGAAAGCCTAAACGAGTTAGATATTTTGCTGTAATTTCTCCACGGACGCCAATTATAGATGATTTCTTTAAAACAGCTTGAACAAAATTTTTCACATCTTTATCGAATGGAAATCCTTCATTTAGCTTTGGTTCAAAAGGAGCTCTTAATCCGACGCCAATTACAATAACTGGGACTTTTAACTTATTGATTAATTTCGTATATCGTCTAAGGGATGGAATAAATTCATTCCGAAAAGCGTCCGCTAATGGGATAACATAGCAATCATAATTTTCGTTTATTTCATCTGCTCTCTCAGGGCCATATGTATAATAATCTGGTGTAATCATTGTATCTTCAGTCATCAACGTCCGAAACACACTGAATTGATAGATTAGGTTTCCGATATTCCCACCAAAGGTATTATCAATCATCATTTTTGCCGCATCAAATGGTTCTAAGGGTGACATACCAGCTCTTATTAATATTTTTTTCATATTCGCTTCTTCCCCACCACATTTTTTTATCGTACCTTTGTCCTACTTAGCCTGTGTTTATAAGACATGCATTTTTATATTTTTGACAGGATAGAATCCTTTTAAACCTAGCGTTTAAAGTGAATCCAAATTTAAATAAGCACCTCAATGTTTAACATGGGTGCTTATCTTTTTTACTTAAGTATTAATTCTAAAAGATTGTTGCTTCGGTTGTTTGAAGTACTTATGAAAAGGATGTCCTTTAAATAAAATCATATACGGCATCAACCTTACCTAAATACATTTGCAGCTTTCAATACTAGTTTGACAGACTTCCGATTTAATTGTCCTTCTAGCTTTTTAATTTTATTGTCTTTGTCTTTTACTTTCTTCTTCAATGCACTAATTTGTGGAGATTCCCCTGAATAGAATTTCTCCCATCTAGCAACCGTTTCTTCAATACTGCAAGCACTAATTGGTACTTCTAATGGAAGTAATGAAACGTTAGACAATCTTTCTTCCAATGGTATTCGTGCCGGTTGATTCGTTTCTTTATAAATATGATCGATTTTATTTTTATTCAGGAAATTAATATAGTTATCAAAATTCTCCGCTTGACGTTTTGTCGGCTGTTGGAAATCTACTTTATCAATTAAGTCAGATAATCTTGTTGTCTCATTAATTTCATTTGCCATCACATGTGTTAGCTGATGATATTCTGCCAACTCCCTCATCCGAGCATCTTTTGGAATAATGATGCTTGGTGTTCCAGATATAGTTGCAGTAATGTTCCCATGTAGTCTAGCTCCAAAGCTTAAATCGGCTTGACCAATAAAATCAAACCAAGTTGGCGCATTCAATGGATAACGAACTCTATTATTCGCATATGCTGCATCAGAAATCTTAACTGGATAATTGTTGCTGTCTGGCGCTATTGCTGGTGCACCTAAATGTACTAGTCTTAATTCTTTAAGCCATTGTGGAATAAAATAATGATTTGGATATTCCTGCATGCCTCTAGTAATAAAGTCAAGGACGTTTTTTGGCGATAATCGAGAAGAATTCACACAAACCATAGATTCTTTCGTAATATTTGTTTCTCTAATAGTCAATTCTCTGCCAAACGTATACATAGAAGGGCATCCAATTACAGTATGATCTACTCCTTCCTTAAAGCCCAAACCAGTCAAATACTTCGATGTAATCTCGCCTCGTAATCCAACTATATTTGATTTTTCTAAAACTGCTTTAATAAATTCTTTTACATCTTCATCAAAAGGAAAACCCTCATTTAATTTTGGTTCGAATGGAGCACGAAGCCCAACACCAATAACATAAACTGGAATCTTCAATTTTTTTATTAATTGTGTGTACTTACGTAACGTCGGAACAAATTCTTTCCGAAATGCATCTGCCAATGGAATGACATAACAGTCATATTTTTCATTAATTTCATCTGCTCTGGATGGTTCATAATCATAGTAATCTGGCGTTATGATTGTGTCCTCTGTCATTAATGTACGGAAAACACTATATTGATATATTAGGTTTCCAACATTCCCGCCAATCGAATTATTGTTTAGTATGTAAGATGCATCAAAAATATCCAGAGGTGACATGCCCGCTCTAATCAATATATTCTTCATTTTACTAACCCTTTCTATAAAACAAAATTAATAACATCATTTCTTCCGTTTTCTACTAACCTACTTGATAAATACCTAGTAACATCATTAGCACTTTTCATTTTTTTATACAGTAGTACAACTAATATATTCAATCGTATATTTGCAAATGATAAATCTATAAAATTTCCTTCTTAATCTGTAGGATAAAAAAAGAAGCTTAATTTTTTCTTAACTAAAAAATGTATTAAATCCAATTGTAAAAAACCAACCATCTCCCCTTTCCCCTTATTTACTAAATCTAAACCTGAAAATTGAGCAGCAAAAAAAGAATCTGATTGTAAAAGATATCTTTTTTCATCTAAGTGCACAGTTTCTCCTGTTACACTAGTTGAAATAAAGTATCTTCTATTATCAGACCCTAAAAAAACAGAATATTTCTCTTATTTCAAATCCGCAAACTCTTTTGCAATTCTTTCAATTGCTTCTTTAATAATTGATCTTGGAGATGGGATGCAGATTCGTTGATAAGTAATTCCCTCTTCTCCAAACATACTACCATCCTCCAGCAAAACATTAGCTCGATGATAAATACGTTCATGTACTTCGTCCGGAGTAATTCCATAACCTCCAAAATCCATCCACATAATATAGGTACCTTCCGGAATCATTACTTTTACCTTTGGCATATGTTCGTCTATGTACGCCTTCACCCATACCATTGTACCGTCAATATATTCTTTTAATTCCTCTAGCCATTCTTCTCCATCCTTATACACTGCAATAAGCGCAGAAATGGTGAAAGGAGACGCTAATTGATGTCCCATCGTTTTTTTAAATTTATTTCGTAGCTTTACATTCGGAATAATTAAATTTGTACAATGAAGTCCTGCTACATTAAATGTTTTATTGATCGCCGTACAAGTAATCAAATGGTCATTATTTTCTGCCACTTTGGCAATTGGAGTGAATTTCTGATTGCATCTTATTAAATCACCATGGATTTCATCTGCAATTATTAACACATTATGTTTCACACAAATCTCATATAAGCGAGTAAGTTCTTCTACTGAAAAAATACGCCCCGTTGGATTATGGGGATTACAAAGAATAAATAGCTTTGTTGATTCTTCTTTTGCCTTTTCTTCAAAATCAGCAAAATCTATCGTATAGTAACCTTCTTCATCTTTAAGTAATGCGTTATTTCTTACTACTCTTCCATTTTCTTCAATTGCTGAGGTGAATGGCGGATAAACCGGACGTTGAATAATTACCCCATCTCCAGCTTCTGTAAAAGCACGAACAGCCATATTAATCGCATGAACCGTTCCTGGACTATAGACAATAGAGTCTCTCTCTATATTCCAATCATGTCTTTTTTTGAACCAGTACTGAATTGCTTCATAATATTCGTCTGGAAAAACGGAATAGCCATAGATGCGATTATCAACCGTTTTATGTAATGCATCAACTAATGCTTGTGGTACAGGCAAATCCATATCTGCTGTAAAGAGCGGAATAGTCTCCTCATCATAACGCTCTGTTAATCCCATCTCCTTAATCATCTTTCCACCATCCCATTTAACGGAATAAGTATTTCGTCGATTTACTACTTCATCAAAATTGTTAATCATAATATTCACCATCCTCTTCCTATTAATGTAGTCATTATAACACGAAAAATAAGCTACAATACCTTGACCTGCTTCCACATAAACTGTTGATTTTTCTCAAAAAAATACTGTACAAAAAAGAGATGATTTCTCTTTTCTGTACAGTATGGATTGCTTAAATTACGCTTTTCTTCTTCTTTGAATAATAAATAAACTTATACCAGCAACAATTATAATTGTTCCTGCTAAAATCCAATTGTAAGTGGAAGTTGCTGTATTCGGTAAATTACTACCAGACTGGCTTGCATTTCCGGTAGTGTTTGTTCCATTTGAATTGCCGTTATTTCCTGTTCCACCTGTAGAATCGGATGAATTATCAGTATCATTATCTGATCCGGCGTTATTATCGTCCTTGTCTGTAGCAGGTTCTTCATTCACGATAATAATTCTTTCTACAGATGTTTTATTTCCAGAAGAGTCAGTAACAGTATATGTCAGTGTATATGCTCCTACTTTGTTAGTATCTACTTTTCCAGAAACTATTACTTCATCTGTTAAATCTCCATCTACATTGTCTCTCGCTTTATAACCAGGCTCTTCATATTTCTCTCCCTTTGTTAGAGTGATGGAAGAACTGCCCTTTAAGGTTAAATTTGGTGCCGTTTTATCAGCGACTTTAACTGTACGTTTAGCAGTTGATTCATTTCCTGCAGCATCTGTTACTGTATACGTAATTGTATAGGTTCCTACTTCAAAGCGAAGTGTTCCAGATACTACTACTTGATCCGTAATATTCCCATCTAACGTATCAGTTGCTGTAAACCCAGGCTCTAAGTAAGCTTGACCTAAATCTAATGTTATCGTATCTTCACCTGAAAGCTTAATTACCGGTGCTGTTGTATCTTGAACTGTCACAGTACGAATAGCAATTGCTTCATTACCACTCGAGTCGATTACATGGTATTTTAATTCATAGTCTCCTACCTTTGTTACATCTACGCTACCATATACCTCAACAGCTTCAGTAAGATTTCCATCGACAATATCTGTAGCAGTATAACCAGGTTCTACATATTCTGTACCGCCCTCTATGATAATTTTCTCTTCACCCTCTAAAGCTAGAACTGGTGCAGTTGTGTCAATTACCTTTACTATGCGTGTAACAGAATAGCTGTTATCACTGGAATCTGTAACTGTATAGGTTAACGTATATTCACCTGGTGTCGATGTATCTACATCACCAGTAACTTCTACTTTATCTGTTACATCTCCATCCACATTATCAATGGCAGTATATCCTGGTTCTGTATATTCATCTCCAACTTCTATTTCTACATTACCTTCTGTTAAAGAAATATACGGCTTTTCTTCATCGACTACATGGATTTTCCTTTGAACTTCTCCAGTATTTCCAGCTGTATCACTTACTGTGTATGTTAATACATATTCTCCTGGTTTCGTTACATCTAGTGCTTCTAAACCTGTAACTTCAACAGAAGATGTTATATCTCCATCCACATTATCATTAGCAGCGAATCCTGGTTCTACATACTCTGTACCAGCTTGAATAACGAATGGATTATCTCCCTCTAAAGTGATAACAGGCACATCTGCATCAACAGTAAAGGCGTTAGAAGTCCAATTAATTGTATTATCTAATACATCTTTTCCACGAACATGTAGATAATATATTCCACTCTGTCCTTCTAAGGTTAATGTATCTCCATTCTTAAATGGTTTCCATGCATTTAGTTCTGTTACCGAATTTTTCATTCCTTTTGCTGTTACGGCCTCTACAGAGTCTAATTCTTCCGATTCGGACCATAAATATTCTAACGTATCATCCTTTGCGTCTGGAATATTCACTGTTACAGAAACTTGATTAATTGGCTCTGTAGAACCATTATTTTCTCCAACATCTGGAATTGGAGCTTCATTATCTACATTAAATGTATCTGTTTTAGAGACGATTACCTTGTCTGCTGTTGCTACGGTGACTTCTAGTGTATATTCACCAGATTCTAATTTTTCAGGAAGAGTAAGCTGGAAGTTTAACTCTTTCTCTTCTAAATCAGAGACATATTTTTGTTCCGCAGAAACAACAGTATCTTGCTCTTTATTTACTACTTTTGCTGTGACAGTAATATCTTGATCTAATGCTTCATCGTCACTGATGACAGATAAATCAAGAGTATTATAGCCTTCATTACTTGAATAAGTATCATTCAATCCACTAACTTCTACTTTTGGATTATGATCATCATAAGATAATTGAATCTGTGCTACACTATTGTCCTCTGCTTGTGAAAGTACACTAATATTTAACCCATATTTCGGCACATTACGTCCAGAGTAAATTTGACCTGGATTAGAATAATCCTTGTAATCATTAAAGGTCGGAACTGCTGACTGAGAAGGTAATGTAATACTTGTATTATCAACAGCTAAATAGTCAATAAACATTTTATCCGTTGGGTTTAAAGAAAATGCTGCATCTTGGATTTGGTATCTAGTAGAAGCTACCTCTCCGTCAGACCATGCTGCAGTTGCTTGATGTGCATCTACTACTCCTAAAAATCCATCACCTGGATGATCTCCTACCCAGTTATTGTCATATAGATTGTCCACATACCAAACAACCATACCTGGATCAAGTGTTAATACAGAGTTACCGCGAGTTATTCTACCTAACGCTGTATCCGCTGCTGCCCAGTTTCTCCATTCTACTAAATAATAATGCTCTGACTCTTTTAAACCATTACTTTTTGCAAATCCTTCAAGTGTGAATGCGGATTCATCTGATTCTGCGTCATCTACAATAACTTCTTCTCCATCAATAGTAACAACTAAATCATCTACATATAAACCTGGCATCGCAACATAACTATCTGTCCAGTAATTTATTTTCAGTTTAATTTCTTTCCCTGCATATGCAGATAAATCAAATGAAGCATTGACCCATCCATTCGATGTTCCTGTAATACCATGTCCTGGATTTTGTCCATATCCTTCTGGATCCTGATCGGTTGTAATATTACCTGGAATTGCCTTCCATCCTGAACCGTCGTCTACTTGTACAGAAGCGTAATCCCAATTTTCTTCAATATCATAATTAGCATTAAAAGTTAATGCAGCTTCTGTAGCTTTCGTTAAATCAACGGTTGTAACGAGATCATTATTTAAATCATTCCCACTTCCACTATGATACTCGTATTCTCCACTAGTTGGCGTGTTAATAACTGTTTTCTTATTAGGAAGAGATACTCTTATGGCATCTGCATTTGTCCCTTTCATACTTGCTTGATCGATATTCAGTGTTTTCGTACCATTCATAATATCGTCTAGGCTATATTCTACTGGTTTGAACCAGTTAGAATTTGGCCATTTATTTTGCAAGTACTCCTTATCGTATGGACTAAATCCAGTAGGCTCTGTACCGCCAATGATACCTGCCCAGCTTCCAGATGCCATAATCGTCCAATAATCGGTAGGTGCACCTACACCACCAGCCGTATAATTCGTATCATATTCATCAGGTAAGCCTAAATCATGGCCAAATTCATGGGCAAAAACACCTGTTGCACCATCTTCTGGCTGAATAGTATAGTCATAAGCAGTTAACCCTCCACCCCAGTAAGGGACTTCTGCTTGTCCTTCCGTACCTGAAATAACAGTAGGCTCTGCTAGACTCCAACTATGTGACCAAATAGCATCAGCACCAATAGAGCCACCACCTGCTTCTTCTCCTGTTCCAGAGTGAACGATCATCAAGTGATCAATGATGCCATCTGGTTCACGATAATCTCCATCTCCGTCTAAATCATATAGATCTTCTTTATCGAATTGAGACAGATCAATATTAGGGTCCTTTGATGCAGCTTCTAAGGCTTCTTGCACTAAATCTCTTGGACGAATATCACTGCCGTCTGCTGTAGGATAGTTTCCACCATAATAGGCAGCTGGATGTTTTGCTGTATACCAGTCAGATACTACTCCATCAATGGTATAGCTTCCCCCTGATTGTTCTTCATAATATGCTTTCATGGAAATAAAGTCTTCACCATTTCCACCTTTATAAGTAGTGTCTCCGAATACCATTTCTTCATAGTGTTCTTTTGTATAGTCATCATATAGGAGTACCGGGTTATCCTCTTCCGTAATGCTACTATGTGGATAGTCTGGGAAATCAATCAGTAATACTAACACTTCGTCTTCAATTACTTCGCCATCCCAGTCCTCCTCTACAATAGAATCTGGTGATGTCTTTTTTGCAGCAATTTTTTCTTTTTTTGACTCTTTTGGAATCCCAGCAGCTACAGGATCTAGCCCAGTTTTCTTTTGAATTTCATTACGTGCTTCTTTTGGATCATCAACCAATTCTTCCGCTTTGTCAGCACGCTTCTTTAAGTAGGATAATAATTTCTTCTGTTGTTCATCTTTCGAGACATTTTTACTAATAATCCCTTGTTCAATTAAAGATGCAAGTACCTTTTCTTCATTCACCATTCCAATATCAAATGGACCACTTGCATGCTTGCTCATAAACGGCAGAGCAGAATCATCATGAGTATGTAATACAGGGCTAGTCTTTGCTTCTACTTTATCAACATTTCCAAATAATGAACCAAAAGAAGTAAAAACTAAACTAGCGGATAATACTGAAGTTCCCATCACTTTCTTCCAATTTACCATTTCAAATCCCCCAATGTTTTTTATGACAGTTTTCTCCAATCCCTCCTTTTGAACTGTCTCTTTGTATTTTCATAATATTTATATAGGAAAATTCTGAGATGTCTGAATATTACTATAACAAAAACAATAGAGAAAAAGAATATATTTTCCAATAAATATTACTAATTTCTTACTTTTTTCTTAGCAACTATTACAATATTATTATAATATTGTAAATAATAAGGAATAATAGAGTAAAAGCCTTCTTCGAGAAGTTTTGTAATATTTATAGATTTTAAAAAGAAAAATAGTAAAGGAGGTTTTAGCATGGGAGTTAAAAAGGGAATTGTTTTATCTATTTTCCTAATGTTAACCGCTTGCTCAGATGGAAATATGACAGAGTCCCAAAAACAGTCCTCTACCAGCGAACAAGAGGAATCACCTTCTCCCATTCATTCACCTAAAACGGAGAACGAAGATAAGGAAATAGAGACTACTGTTCCTGCAAAAGATGATTTCGACTTTCAAGGGGAGGATAAAAATGTTTTAAGTAAAATGGAAGCTTCGATTTCTTATACAGAAGAAGAATCAAGTCTACGTTTTGTTTTTCAAGTAACAAATAACGCTAAGCACGCTTTTACTTTTCACTTTGATACGATGCAACAATATGCATACTCGATTAGAAAAGCTGACGGTGAACTTGTGAAGCAGGTTAAAACATCATCTGATATAAAGCTTCCTTCTACTGTATTCATAAAGCCTGGAGGCTCTTCCTTGTATGAAGTTTCAGAAGAAAAGCTGCCACCTGGTTCTTACACGATTAGTTTTGTATTTCTCTCCAAAGAATTAGAATTAAAGAAGTCTTTCGATTTTTCTGTAGAGCAGTAAGGAAAATAGCTTCAACCAAAAAACGCTAAGTTCTATTTCCGCAAAATGCATTTCATAATCAAAATCCCCACTATATGAGCGGGGATTTTGATTATTTTATCTCTTCATGACTTCATTCAATGAATGGCTGTGCCTAGCAAAGTATCCTGTATGGCAGCGGGAAAAATGATTGTTACTTTTGTTCCTTTGTTTACTTCACTTTGAAAGCAAAGTTTGCCATTATGACTTTCAATAATTTTATAACAGGTCATTAGACCAAGCCCTGTCCCTTTTTCCTTTGTTGTATAAAATGGTTCGCCGAGTGTAGAAATTCTTTCCTCAGGAATTCCAACTCCTTGATCCATGATTTCAATCGAAATATTGCCCTCTCCTAAGAAAGTCCCCTTAATAGAAATATACCCACCTTTGGGCATAGCTTCGATGGCATTTTGCAAAAGATTAATAAATACTTGTTTCAATCGCTGCTCTTCACATAAAATTTTCGGTATATCCCAGTCATATACTTCATTAATCTGTATGTTATGTAAGCTCAATTGGGTATGTATTAAAGTAACCACATCTTTAATAATATTTCGAATATCTTTAACTAAAAAAACATCAGCAGTAGGTTTAGCTAGGAAAAGCAACTCTCCAACAATACTATTAATTCTTTCAATCTCTGATAATACAATTGCAAAATACTTATTTTTGGGGTTTTCTGATTTAGCAAGCTGAATAAATCCTTTAATAGAAGTTAGTGGATTTCTAATTTCATGTGCAATCCCTGCAGACATTTCTCCCAAAATCGCTAGTTTTTCCGACTTTTGCAGTAAATTCATTGTCTCCTCTTTACTAGCTGTAACATCTTTTCCGATAGACAATACTGCTTCTTTTCCATTTAATTTAATCGCTAAACAGGATGCTTCATAGAAAAAATCACTTCCATCTATCCGTATCATTTTATACTCAATATGAGATAGTGGCCTCTTTTTTTTCATCGCTATCTTTACTCTCATTTTCCAGCGTTCTATATAATCAGCCGATACAAATTCTCCAAAAGATTGATTGATTAACTCCTCTCTACTCGATGCTCCCATCATTCTTACAGCGGCATGATTGACATAAATCAATTTATTGTCACATTGTGATTGGATGAATATGGACTCAGGCAAAGAATCCATAAGGAGTCGATAGCTTTCTTCACTATCCTTTGCTTTCTTTTCATAATATCGAGATAGATCATACCTCCAGCCAACAATCCATGCTAATATCGTAAACAGGAAAAAATCAATAGTAAAAAATGGATCATGATTAATCACAAATTGGTAAGTAGTAAATAATACAGAGACTAATACTAACGTAATTTGTCCCCATATTTGTCTATTACGATTCCAAAGTAGCATGGTCATTGCCCCTTCAATATATTATTTCCAAAACCGTTCGTTGTAATGAACATCTTTTCTCCTATAGTAACATGTTTATCCCTTAACTTGAAGGACATTTCAAGGCTAGAATAATAGATTACTTATTTTATTTTTTCCCATCGTCAAGTATAATTTGATGAAAGATGACTTTTTAAAGGAGGTATAAAATGGTAGAGTTTTTTAAAATAATAGCTGAAATTGTCAATATTCTCCACGATATTATTATGGACGTTGCCTCTATTCTTGGCTGGCAAGCTACAGACAAAGACTTACATTTATGGATTATTGGCATCATTGGAATTATTTCATTCTTTATTGTGCAATTCATCTTTAAACGCTTAGCAACCTGGAGCATTAAGAGTATTTCTTTTATCTACACATTTACGCTCATCCTCGTATTAGTTTTTGCTATTGAAATTCAACAGGGGATTACTGGACGGGGGAATATGGAGTTTGCAGATGCTGTTGCGGGTATTAACGGTTTCCTACTTTTTTTCGGTATATATCTAGTTATCACCTTAATTTTTAAAGGAATAAAAAAGATTTTTCATAAAAGAAACAATCAATCAGACAGTAATGACAGTCCTACTGTCGAAAATAATGAACATCTTCCATCTCGTCAATCCCGATATCATAAATAAGTATTTTCATAATCTTTATATTACACCACATTTAGGAAAAAGAAAGGATGCCTATGGATCACTTAAACGCTTCTAGTAAAAAAAAGGCAAAGCTTAATTACTATCTTCTTCTTATTGTCATTTTTGGCGGTTTTCTTATTTTCGGATTATCAGAAAATGTGAAAGGACCTGCCATTCCAATCATTCAAGCTGACTTCCTTTTAAGTGAGTCGCAAATAGGATTTTTGCTTGCAATCAACTCCCTCGGCTATTTAATTGCCTGTACCTTTACAGCTGCTTTAGCAAATAGGATTGGCATTAAATGGACAGGTATTGTTGCTTTTGCATCAATGGCTGTCTCTGGCATATGTCTATATTTCTCTGAAAAATATTTTGCCCTTTCTTCTTCCTATTTCCTTTTATATATTGGAAATGGAATGCTTGAAATTGGCCTAGGGATAATGGCTGCTCGTATTTTCACAAAAAATACAGGATTTATGATGAATCTTGCACACTTTTTCTATGGTTTAAGTTCGATGGTAGCACCAATTATTGCATCTTGGATGATGAAATGGACTATCGCAGGAGGAGAATTAAGCTGGCGAGGGATGTATTTTATTGTATTGCTATTAGCCCTTCTGCCTATCATCCCTTCTTTTTTCGGAAAATTTCCAGAGGAAGAAACAAATGGTGAAGAGAATGTATCTTATCGAATTTTACTTAGGGATCCAGTTGCTTGGCTCATTGTAATGATTCTTTCCTTTGGGGTAGTGTCTGAACTAGCTGTAGGAGGCTGGTTAGTTAACTTTTTAATTAAAGCGTATTCATGGAATATAGAAACAGCTTCTGGCATGCTATCAATGTTCTTCTTATTTTTTATGCTTTCAAGACTAATCCTTGGCCCGTTAACAGATAGAATCGGCTATACTCTTTCCATTATGATTTTTGCTGCTTTCTCTGGCATTTGCAGTTTTGCTGCCATTATCATTGGAGAAAAAGGGGCCATTCTGTTTGCAATTGCTGGAATTGGCATCGCTCCCATTTATCCGACTGTCATGGCATTGCTGGCAAAAAGGTATCCAAAGGGAACTGGTACAGCTATAACCTTTACAGTTACATTAATGGGAATTGCAAGTGTGCTCGGAAACCTGCTGATTGGAGTCATTATAGATGGGATAAATCGTTTGTTCCATACGAGTAATGGTGTCATTGGACAACAGGCAGGCTATGGATTTATTGCACTTCTATCCCTACTTTGCTCCATTTGCTGTGTCATTTTATTCTACTATTTACGGAAGAAGAGAGAGCTCATTTAATAACTTTTTGATACATATTAATCTTTCTAAAAATAGATTTAATTGTAATAATTGTCATAGCTAGTAGTAGGAAGACAAGGCAACATCCAATGTAAAAAGAAAATTCTGGGGAATATCCAAATTGATAAAAGAAATAAATAGATATACTTATTAGCACTGTAAGAAATATCTCAAAGAGAAAAGCTATTATCATAAAGGACAAATATGGATAAATAACGCTTTTATGATTTACAAAAGTCAAAGTCATGCCATTCCAAAAATGATCTGCTAATTTAACAAAATTCAATATAGTCCTCTCCTTCTTAAATTTGCTGTATATACTAAACTATGATTTCTGCTTTAAAAACATTCCTTATCCTAGAAAGGACAGTACCTCCTCTTCCTTTACGAGAGTTTTAGGTACTGTCCTTAATTTGTCACACTTACTTGAATGGACTGTCTTTAAATTGCTGATAAACTATGTTACTTTTATCACATACTATTTTTTTAGAAGGAGATTGTATTATGGCATACAAAGATTTACATGATTTCGTCGCCGCTTTAGATCAGGAAAATGAACTAAAACGGATAAAAGTCGAGGTGGATGCAGAACTAGAAATAACCGAGATAACCGACCGAATCTCCAAGCAAAATGGTCCTGCTCTATTATTCGATAACGTGAAAGGATCTAAATTTCCGCTCTTAATAAATGCGATGGGTTCCTATAAAAGAATGAATATGGCATTGGAAGTTGATGACTTGGACATCATCGGAAATCAAATTGGGGATTTTATCGATATGACCACTTATTTAGGGCTTATGAATAAATTCAAGGCACTTCCAAAGCTTAGTAGACTAGTTAATGTTTTTCCTTTGAAAGTCCCTAAAGGTTCTTGTCAGGATGTCGTAGAAATGGATCCTGATTTAAATACATTACCAATTTTAAAATGTTGGCCAAAGGACGGAGGGAAATTTATTACACTTCCACTTATAATGACGAAAGATCCTGAGACAGGCCAACAAAATATGGGGATGTACCGCATGCAGGTCTATGATAAAAATACAACGGGCATGCATTGGCACTTACATAAAGATGGAAGAGAAATCTATGAAAAGTATAAAAAGCTTGGCGGAAAAATGCCTGTTTCTGTTGCTTTAGGCTGTGATCCAGCAATTACTTATGCTGCCACTGCTCCCCTTCCAAAAATGATTGATGAAATGATGTTTGCAGGCTTTTTGCGTAAACGACCTGTTACACTCGTAAAAAGTAAAACAAATGATATCTATGTTCCAACAAATGCAGAATTTATTTTAGAAGGCTACGTAGATGTAAATGAAGAACTTCGTCTTGAAGGGCCTTTTGGCGATCACACTGGATATTATTCATTAGCAGACTTCTATCCGACCTTTCATGTGAAATGTATCACACATAGAAAAGATGCCATCTACCCAACAACTATTGTAGGGAAACCACCGATGGAAGATTGTAATTTAGGAAAAGCAACAGAAAGAATTTTCCTTCCTCTAATTAAGATGCAATACCCTGAAATAGTGGACTACAACTTTCCTTTAGAAGGAGTGTTCCATAACTGTGTAATTGTTTCAATAAAGAAACGGTTTCCTGGTCATGCCAAAAAAATAATGAACTCCTTATGGGGTATTGGCCAAATGATGTATACCAAAATGATTATTGTAGTAGACGAAAACATTAATCCACATGATCTTTCTACAGTTGCTTGGAAGGTCTTCAATAATATTGATGCAAAACGTGATCTGGTAATTAGCGAAGGGCCACTTGATGCATTAGATCATGCTTCCAATATGTCGCATTTAGGCTATCGGCTAGGTGTGGATGCAACAAAAAAATGGTCTAGTGAAGGACATACAAGAGAGTGGCCAGATGACATTGAAATGAGTACTGAGATGAAAGAGTTTGTATCAAGGAGATGGAAAGAATATGGTCTTGACTAAAGCCCTCCATAAAGTAAAGCAATACGGCACCTTAGTTATGTTCCAGCATACGATTTTCTCTCTTTCCTTTGGTTTAGTATCCATGATACTAGCTAGCAAACTTACAGAAAATAGCTTTTTGCCTCCTTGGAAGATTGGCTTAATCTTTCTGTCACTATTAAGTGCAAGGACGGGAGCAAATGCAATTAATAGAGTAATAGATGCAGAAATAGATGCAAAAAATCCACGAACAGCATCTAGGCAGCTTCCTCAGGGAGTATTGTCAAAAAAAGAAGTTATCCTATTCTCCTGTTTCTGTTTTGTCCTAATGGTCCTTTCCGCTTTCTTTATTAATCCATTATGTGCATTACTTTCTCCAGGAGCACTTATCTTTCTGGTTGCCTATTCTTACACGAAACGATTCACCTTTCTATGCCATCTTTTTCTTGGAGTAACCTGTGCCATTGCACCAATGGGAGCTTGGATTGCGGTTACCGGCGATTTAGGTGACTTTACGCCAGCGTTTGTAGCTTTAGTTGATTTATTGAAATCTGTTTTATTTGGGAACTTTGCTCAAGTAGGACAGCTATTTCAGTATACGATACATTTATTTATTTCAGGACTTAGTATGGAAAACTCTATTTTCATCCCCATATTCTTATCTGTCATTAACGCATGCTGGGTAGCAGGTTTTGATATTATTTATGGTTCACAGGATGTGGAATTTGATCGTGCCAATGGTATTCATTCGATTCCGGCCAAATTCGGTCTAGAGAATGGTTTATATATTTCATCTTTCCTGCATTTTGTTGCGATTTTGTTTTTATATTTCGTTGGTTTCCTTACCGTAACGTTTGGATGGATTTACTTCACTGGCATATTAATTATCACCGTACTCTTAATCATTGAACATCTTATTGTTAAACCGACGAATTTGACTCATGCAAAAATCGCTTCCTATAATATTAACGAAATAGTTAGTGTAGTATTTATTTTTTTTCCTATCGTCGACATTTATTTGTGATTTTTATCACAAATAAAATACTAACTTGAAAGAAGGACTAAAATGAAGACATTTATAGTTGGTCTTACCGGTGCTAGCGGCAGTATATACGGTTTACGACTAATCGAAGAGCTTGCAAAACGAGACTATTTGGTTCACGTTATCGCCACAGATACGGCGAAACAAGTAATTACATTTGAAACAGATATTCATTTAGAGACCTTTTTGAAAAATTTACAGCAAGAAGGCTACAAAGCTGTTCTTGAAGATGTAACAAATTTTTTCGCATGCGTTGCAAGTGGATCTTATCAAACAGATGGAATGATTATCGCACCATGCTCAATGGGGACTCTTGCTGAGATTGCGCATGGCATCTCCGACAATCTACTTGATCGTGCAGCAGATGTTTGTTTAAAGGAAAGGCGTCCGCTTATTCTTTTAGCGAGGGAAACACCAGTGAACCTCATTAACTTAGAAAATATGCTGACATTAACAAAAGCAGGTGCCACGATATTTCCAGCTTCACCTGGCTTTTATAGTAAGCCAACTACACTTAACGACATTATTGACTTTATGGTTGGTAAAATACTTGATTCCTTACAGATTGAAAATAATTTATTCAAGAAATGGAGCTAATAAAATGAAATATGCAAAAAAATACTTACTCATCCCCTTTATGTTAATGATTTTTTTGACCGTAACAGCCTGTTCAGATACTACTGAATCTACCAAAAATAGTTCCGATAAAATCACCTTTGGCTTAATTGGCTCGATCGATGCCATCCCCATGATAATTGCCGAAGAACAGGGCTACTTTCAAAAACATAGTGTAGAGGTAGATTTGCAGACATTTAAAAGCGCTAAAGATAGAGATGCCGCATTCCAAGGTGGAAATTTAGACGGAATTATTAGCGATTTAATTGCCATTGGTTTATATAACGAAGCAGGATTCGATGTAAAAATCACCGGCTCAACAACTGGAAGCTTTGTATTTCTTGCCAATCCAAGCATTGCTGATATTCATGATTTAAAAGGGAAAAATGTCATTGTTTCCAAAAATACTTCGATTGAATATACACTGGATAAAGCATTAGAATCAGTAGGACTAACAGCTGATGATGTCACAAAAGAAGAGGTTCCTTCCATTCCAACTAGACTTGAACTACTTACTAATAACCAAGCAGATGCTGCTGTTCTTCCAGAACCTTTTGTCACCATGGGAATACATGCAGGACTTAAGGAATTAACATCTACAGATGCACTAAAGATTGATCCTTTTATTACTGCATTTACGCAAGAATCTATTGAGAAAAAAGGTCCTGAAATTATCGCCTTCTATGAAGCCTATGATGAAGCGGTTGATTATTTAAATACACATGCAATTGATGAATACATGGATATCGTTATTGATAAAATTGGTTACCCTGAGGAGCTAAAAGAGCAAATTCAGTTGCCTGAATTCAGAAGAAACAGCCTTGCGAAAGAGGAAGATATACAAGCAGCGTTCGACTGGTTAAAAAGCAAAGAACTATTAACAAAAAAATTAAAACCAGCAGATGTACTATCAAATATAGCGATTAAATAGGGATATTGTCCTTCCTAATGCCGTTCATATAATTATTATAGGGGGAGATACCCCCATTTTTTATCTCACTCTTTAATTTCAGTAAGACTCTCACCTCTTGCTAATGATAAATCCACATTGGTTTAACGAACTAGCCGCTAAGGGGTTGTTAAGCTTCCATTGTTAAAAGTTTCACATAAAGGAGTTTATTATGTTAGAAATAAAAAATGTAGATGTTTTCTATGATCAAACTAAATCCGCAGTCTTAAAAAATATTCATTTACAAATCAATACAGGTGAAATCTATGCTGTTATCGGTCCTTCAGGTTGTGGGAAGTCAACCTTGCTAAAGGCTATCTCTGGTTTAACTCCATATAGTAAAGGAGCGATTTTGCTAAATAAAGAGAATATCTCGGCAAAACATCATACAATCGGGCTAATTCCCCAAAACTATGGACTGCTACCCTGGAAAACAGTTTTCGCCAATATCCTACTAGCCTTAAAAGTAAAAGGTCGTCAAATAGACAAAACAACCTTAAATAACATCGAAGAAATAATGGAAAAACTTAATATTTCGGCACTAAAAGAGCAATACCCAAATAACTTGAGCGGCGGTCAAAAACAGCGAGTTGCGATTGCACGAGCTTTTGTTCTACAACCTGATATCCTTTTAATGGATGAACCATTTTCTGCATTGGATGCGCTAACGAGGGAAAGTATTCAAGAGCTATTTTTGAAGATATGGAAGGATCAAAATATTACAACCTTGCTTATTACTCATAGTATAGAAGAGGCCATTTATTTAGGGACTAAAATTGTGATTATGTCTCCTTCTCCTGGAAGAATAATCACCATTTTAGATAATCCTGTTCACAAGGTTGAAAACAAACGAACATCCATCGAGTATTTACAAATCGCAACGGATATTCGAAATATCATGACAAAGGAATGGAAAAAATGAAAATCATTGATAAATGGAAGGATTTCTTATTCGGCTTTATTTCCATTATTCTTCTTTGGTATGCCGCTTCTCTCATCATCAACAAACCAATTTTGCCAGCACCTATAGAGGTTCTTTCTAATCTTTACTCTTTAGCCTCACAAGATATTTACATTCATTTAGGTTATAGTCTTGTTCGAATTTTTGTTGGAATAGCAATTTCTGTATGTATCGGTTTACTAGTTGGTGTATTGATGGGTCAATCTAAACAATGGAATAAGATATTAAATCCCATTATTTATTTTACTTATCCCATTCCGAAGATATCCTTACTGCCAGCTGTCATGCTAATATTCGGCTTAAAAGAATCATCAAAAATTATTATGATAGTTTTAATTATCGTTTTCCAAATGATTATAGCTGTTCGTGATAGTGTTAAAGATATTCCCAATGAAACCTACTATATCCTTCGATGTCTTGGCACTAGTAAATGGCGAGAATTTAAAGAAATCACATTACCTGCTGCGCTTTCTTCTATACTTAGCTCTATTCGTATTGCATTAGGAACAGCTATATCCATTCTTTTTTTCACAGAAATATATGGAACGGAATATGGAATGGGCTATTATATAATGGACGCTTGGATGCGCATAAATTACCTTGATATGTATAGCGGAATTATCGTCTTAAGCTTAGTAGGTTTTCTTCTTTTTGTACTTATTGATTTAATGGAAAGCACTTTTTTAAAATGGAGAAATACGAATAGTTGATGCGACAAAAGTAAAATAGTGAAAAGAGGCTGGGACAAAAGCATTTCAACTAATAATAAACACGAACTTTCGTATAGATAATATACATAAAAGTTCGTGTTTTTCAGTTTTGAAAATAGTTTAAAAACGAAGTGAAATGGAGCGGAGGACGCTCGACTCCTGCGGGAAATAGAAACGCTTTAGACCCCGCAGCGCATGCGAGGAGGCTTAGCTTCCTCCCATGCGCATCGTGCGTCTGTAGCGCAATGGAACGACTTAGTTTTTACACTTAACTATATTTAAAAACATAGATAACCATCATGAGAAAGTAGCTTTATTTAAGAGCTAAATTAGAGATTGTTCGTCTTTAAAGATTGGTTATTTAGTTTTGTCCCAGCCTCTAAAAAAAATGCTTATTTTTCTCTTCCATACCCTCTTTTATAAATATCCCTACTTTTATAACCAGACTGAAGAATTATCCTCATTTCCGCTTTCCTTTTTTCTCTCGTTCCTTCTTGCTTTGCACTATATACATACCGCGCCCAGTCCTTGCGATAACCTGATGTTAGGGATTGGTAGAAGGATAATAGCTCCGGCGAATCTGTTAAATCCTTTTCAATTTCTGGTATTTTTTCTATGTAATCATCTACACGCTGGCTCGCTTTTAAGGAAACTGCTACTTTCTTCTTTTTTTCTTCCTCTTTTAAACCAATTACAGTAAAAACATCATCTAATCCAACCATTCGCGCAAATTTTATCGTACTTTCCCCAACATACCCTTCTGAATCTGTATTTAATCCCAAGAATAGTTCATCGCGATGAATATATGTTGAGTAGATTTTATTTCCTTTCTTTGGATACGCTAAAAAAAGATAGCCTTTCTTATTTAAAGATTCTTTTCGAATAATCGTATCAACCATTTCTCGCATCTCGTTCATATCTAGTACAAATCCAAATATAGCATCATATTTAGATAGTAGCTCATCATCATAGTCAACCAATCCCGGAAAATAATCAGTTTCTCTTGGATTATTAAGAATCGCCATTTTTTTATATTTTTTTAAATTTAATTTTTCGACAATCGTTTTTGCCAATGTTAATCACCTCCTATAATCCTTCTCTTTTTTCTTTCTAATGGTATATTCTAAATATCCTCTATAAATGGAATCAATAACTGTAAATAATCCAAGCAATGATCTATGTTCAATACCAAAATGCTTACCTAACTCAAATGATTCATAATAAATATTATATGTAGATAGTGTTGCAAGATGATTGTTATGAAAGGAAGTGATGGACAGTGTAGGAATGGATTTTACGGACAACTGTCTTAATTGAGCTATTATATTCTTAGCATCTCCACTTAAAGATATAACAATTACTAGATCTGTTGGCTTCATTTTATCTAGAAGAAAATCAAACTCTGTTTCTGCAGGGATAATGTACATTTTTTTATTATTACTCAACTTTCGCACCAAAAAAATAAGTGCAAATCGTTAGTTGTATTGCGTCTATGGTCTATTAAATATGTTGCTTGACAGTGTTTAATAAAATGAAATAACACCTCATTCTTTGGTATAGTGTAATTGTCTAGAAAACACTACCATACAGAAGAGGTGCTCCCTATATGATAGACCAAAATAGCCAAAACAATCAACTACCAAAAGAACTTAATTCGGTTTTTTCTGAGCTTGAAATGAATAAACACCTGCGCCAAGC